>DASRLM010000599.1:0-6033 GCA_035648455.1 Puia sp.
GTCCTGATCCGGCTGAGTTAAGAAGGAATATTGAACAAACAAAAGTATATATTCAGCTTTGCAAAGACATCGGGGCGACAGGTATAAAAATAAAACCGAACGATCTCCCTGCCGCAGTGCCCAGAGAAAAGACCATTGCCCAGATTGCGGCATCTTTTAATGAAGTGGGAAAGTTCGCTCAGGATCTCGGGCAGCTGGTGAGGGTGGAAGTACATGGCCACCTTACCCAGGAGATTCCTAATATAAAGGCCATATTTGAACAGGTGACCGAACCGAACGTGAAAATGTGCTGGAATTGCAACCCGGAAGACCAGCTTCCTCCGGGGTTGGAAATGAATTTTAATTCCGTAAAAAAATGGTTTGGGGACACCGTACACGTGCGCGAATTAAATGAAGGCGATTATCCCTACCAGCAACTGATGGATCTGTTTGTCGCCATGAAATATACAGGCTGGATCCTGCTTGAAGCACGGACAGAGCCCGAAGACAGAATCAGCGCCATGAAAGAACAGCTGTCCGTATTCAACCAGCTGGTCGCCAATGCAAAAAAGAAATAGATAAAAGTAACCCTGGTTCTGCACAAGTATAAAACGATTTGCTCACAATAAAACAGGTAACAACTATGGAAGAACTTAACAATTCCCGAAGAGACTTCATTAAAAAATCTGCATTGGCCGGAGCCGGGCTTACCATCGGGGGCATGGGTTTCAGCGCGAAATCCTACGCCGCCATACCGGGCGCAAATGATCGCCTCACGGTGGCCGTTATTGGTATTCACGGGCAGGGACAAACGCATATCAACAGTTGGTGCGCACTTAAGACGAGCCGGAATGTGCGTCTGAAAACGCTTTGCGATGCCGATGAGCAATGGTTTGCGTCAAGGGCCAAAATAGTGACTGATAAAACGGGTGAGACACCCCTGACGGAATGGGACATGCGCAAAGTATTTGATGATAAGGAAATAGATGCCGTATCCATGGCCATTCCCAACCACTGGCATGCACTGGGAACGGTCTGGGCCTGCCAGGCGGGGAAACATGTGTATATTGAAAAGCCGGCTTCACATGATATTTGGGAAGGACGTAAAATGATCGAAGCAGCCCGCAAATACAACCGGCGCGTGCAGGTGGGATTCCAGAACCGTTCCATCGCTAATGTGATGGAAGCCATGCAATTCCTGCACGACGGTGGAATAGGCGACGTGTTCATGGCAAGAGGGCTTTGTATAAAACCACGTGATTCCTTTGGTATTTCCAAAGACGGTGAGCCACCGGCCACGCTTCATTACGATCGCTGGTTAGGGCCGGCCACCTATCGTCCTTATAACGAAAAGAAGGGGCTTTACAACTGGCACTGGTTCTGGGAAACCGGAAACGGAGATACCGGAAACCAGGGTCCGCACCAGTTTGATGTGGCGCGCTGGGGGCTTAATAAAAATGAACACCCGGTTTCTGTTTTTTCCGCCGGGGGCCTATACGGTATCAATCCCAGCGAATGCGCACAGGAAACACCCAATACCCAGATCTCCACGTTCAAATATGAAGACGGGAAAGTACTTGAATTTGAAACAAGGGGAAGATATTCCAACAGTGAATCAAGCCTGGACATCCGGATTGGAAATATGTTTTACGGCACAGGAGGATACATGGAAGTGAACGGAAGTGACTGGAAGGCATTTCGCCAGCGGGAAAAGGAACCCTTTGCCGGTTCGAAAAAGGGAACAGAAGAGAAAAAAATTACCGATCCAAGGCTCCCGCCCGGAGATACAGAACACTACGCCAACTTTCTGGATGCCATACGGGCGGGTAATAATGAAACCCTGCATTGTGATATTAACACGGGATTTTATTCAACCGCTCTTCCTTTATTGGGCAATATTTCTTATCGCCTTAATCGGGGATTGAAATTTATGGGAGGTGACATGAATCATGAAAAATTTGTAAATGATGAGGAGGCCGACATCATGCTGAAAAGAGTTTATCGCCCGCCGTATGTTGTTCCCGACGAAGTATGAATCAAAACCAACCGGTTAACCAATATCCAGAACTAGTTCGCGATAAGACCATGGGGATCGATCACAAATTTTTTGGCGGCTCCTCTGTCGAAGTCATGGTAACCGCGCGGTGCTTCGCTGAGGGAAATCACTTCAACGTTCACAGCTTTCGCGATCTGTATTTTATCAAAGAGAATGGCGTTCATCAGCGCGCGATGATATTTCATCACCGGGCACTGGCCGGTATAAAAAGAATGTGATTTTGCCCAGCCGAGGCCAATGCGGATGCGCAGACTGCCTTCTTTGGCCGCATCATCTTTCGCACCGGGGTCGCCGGTTACATATAAGCCGGGAATACCGATGGCGCCGCCCGCGCGGGTAACGGCCATGGCCGTATTTAATACCGTGGCCGGATGTTCGGAGTTTGACTCGGCGCCGTGACCACGGGCCTCGAAGCCGACACAATCCACAAAGCTATCCACTTCGGGTGTTCCGGCAATCGCCGCGATGGCATCAGGCAGCGGAGTCTTTTCGCGCAGGTCGATGGTCTCGCAACCAAAACTTCTGGCCTGTTGCAAACGCTCGGGTATCATGTCCCCCACGATCACCAGCGCTGCCCCCAGCAGATGACAGGAAGCCGCGCAGGCCAGTCCGACCGGACCCGCGCCCGCGACATAGACAATGGAACCCGGTCCCACACCTGCTGTCACGGCTCCGTGAAAACCCGTCGGAAAAATATCAGACAACAAGGTAAGGTCTTTTATTTTCGACATGGCCTGATCCTTGTCCGGGAATTTCAGCAGGTTAAAATCCGCGTAAGGCACCATCACATATTCAGCCTGTCCGCCCACCCAGCCGCCCATGTCCACATACCCGTAAGCGGCGCCGGGCCTTGACGGGTTCACGTTCATACAGATGCCTGTCTGTCCTGCTTTGCAATTGCGGCAACGGCCGCAGGCAATATTAAATGGCACCGATACCAGGTCGCCAATTTTTATAAACTCTACGTCGCTGCCGGCTTCGATCACGATACCGGTTATCTCATGACCCAGCACCAGGCCGGAAGGCGCGGTAGTTCGTCCGCGCACCATGTGCTGATCGCTGCCACAGATGTTCGTTGACACAATTTTCAGGATCACACCATGGTTGCACTTTCGGTTTCCCAGTTCCAGTTTGGGGTATTCAATTTCGTGAATCGCTACTTCTCCTGGTTTGATGTAGGCAACACCATGGTTCTGGCACATAACAGATCGTTTTAGATGATTGGATGGAAAATGTACTATTATCTTATCTAATGGCCAAATTATTACCGGGAAGTTGCGAAACTCCACCGCGGGCAGAGGTCCACCGCTTATTTTACCGAAGCCCGCAACATTTTTAGAAAACCGGCATGGCTTATGAGGGCCTTCTATGGCCTGGCTATTTCTGTTGGATGGATGCCGGGACCACATCCGTCAGCACGCCGCCTTTTTTTGCATTTTCTTCTTCCAACCTCCTGTATTCGCGTTGGAATGTTTTACGAACGAGATCAAAACTGAGCGTTTCCATTTTATGATCATTCCGTTTTTCTTCTTCTGTCAGGAAGGGCTTGCCGGATACGATGACGGGGTTGCCGTCTTTAACACCGGTAAAGCGATCCGCCGAACGGTAACCGGTCAGTATGTCGTTGGTAATTCCGGTCTGGGTTCCGGGCTTGTCCGTCCATTCCAGACTGAGCCGGTGGGCGTCCGGACTGAGCAGCAGACAATCCCCTTCCCGCTTTTTTATTTTTGCATCGGTACTAAAACTGACCAGCTGTTTGAAGTAGGGTATCCTGATCCGGTAATATTTCGGATTAGTATGAAACTGGTTTCTCAGCAATATGTCCGCACCCTCGCTCCGAAATTTAATCGACGCGTTCACCCTGCCAAATTCGGTCGGCGCATTGATAATGGAAACTTTTTTTCCCGGATGAACCCAGTCCGGCGACAAACAATTGAAAAGCCACAGTTCCCGCATACCCGGTTCCAGTCCGCATTTACCACCGTATTCCATCAATAAAAAATACCTCACCATCAATGCCTGCTTGGCAGATCCCCAGGCATGAGGTGTCGGGCAGTCCGGATCAACACTCCGGTCCGTCCAGGGTTTCACCAAATTCTCAAAACATTCCAGTGTGGAACCGCTGTGTAACAACTGATGATAAAAATCTTTTAAGGCGGTGTATTCATTTCCGATGGCCAGATTTTGTTCCACCATGTTGGCTGTGATGTATTGATGTAAATGCATGCCGTGGCGGTAGGTCATTACGCCTTCTGCATATTCTTTGCGGACCTGCGCCAGCGTTCCCTTTATTTTCGGATCATCCGGGCTGAGGATTTCTGTCGGATAGGCCAGGATCATATTTTCCCAATCACAATTCGTTTGATATTCCTCAAATCCCTCCCTTGCTCTAGAGCCGGTCAGATAAGGATACAGACCTGGCGGGATATACCCGCCGGATTTTGCAGAAGCATCCAGGGCTTTCAGAATATTATTTTCATACCGGCCTGCCAGAGCCGTCCATGCCGCCACCTCTTTTGTTTTACCCAGCAATGCTGCAACCCGGACACTGGTCCTCAACCCCATCAGGGCAAAAAGATTTTGCCCGGTATAGTGGCCGCTGATCATTTCCGCATCATAGGCATAACAGGGAGGAAGCAACCCGTATTCATCGGTATCAACAGACCGTTCAATATATTGTACTCCTTTTTCAATGGATGGATAAACCTTTTCGGCAAACTTTTTATCCTGCGTAAAGATGGCCGTCATAGCGATGGAATACAAAATATGTCCCTGGGTGGCAGGAATAATCTGACCGTGGGCAACTGAAATATCATAAAATAAACCATCCGGCTGTTGTTGCGCGATGGCGCCCGGGATCAGTAAGTCTTTCGGATATTGCGACAAGCCGGAAGTGAGGTAAAGCATTGACATCTCCGGAACCGAAGTCAGGAAAAAATCCGGATAAGGTAAACCATCGGTTTGGTATTTTTTCCCATTTTGTTCGCGCGTGGCCAGCATCACATGCACCAGTCCTGCCCTGTACGCATTTTTGAATCTCTTTTCCGGCACTTCAAAAACGGCGGCGCCGTTCATCATTGTTTTCCAGTAATCCAGTGTCCTCTTGCGCTCGGTTTGGTAGTTGGTCTCTTTTAACTTTATAATAAAGGCGGAATCAGACAGCAAGACGGGCACTCTTGGCATCTCAAAACTGGCTGAGAATTGTTCTCCCGGTTTTAATGTCCGCGCATATTTAACCAGGCAACAGACAGCGCGCGGGGTAAGGGAATAAGCCGAACCCGCAAATGCGTTTTTATAGCCATTTCCCGGTGTTGTTTCCCTTGTTCCTTCGGGAGAGAAACGATACACCAGCTTTCCATCCCGGATAACATCGGATCCCGTCATTTGATACTGCCAGGAAGTGGAGAATTTATCCGTAGAAGAATGACCAAACCGATAATCCTGCCCGTCGTACCTCAGGGCAACCGTAAATTGACCGCGGCTTTCCTGTTTACCGGAATTGCGCATGTGCATGCTCACAAAATTCACCGTGTTTTCAGCGCCTTCGCCTCGCAGTGGCGAAGCGAAATATTCTATGTCATATTCTATATTTCCTTCTTTCCAGCTGTACTGCACGATGGGTATCCATCCGTCGACGAATGTTTTTCCCCGTGCCAGCAGGGGTTTATCATCGGTGCCATAGAAAAAACACAGTTCCGCTTTCCGTGTAAACAGGGCTCCGTCGTAAGTAACCTGCGTAACATCCGGTTGAAAGGGGACCCCGATCACCGTGGTTGATTTAGCCAGGTAACACCATTCTTCTCCCGGCTTGTCTGTTCGAGGATCCAGCATGCCAGCCGGCGTGCTATTCTGCGCATAAGCTGCATGACCCGTCAATAAAAGAAATACCAGGATAGATTTGTACATCATGTCAATATTATTGCCAAAGCGGATTTTGTTGATTGGTACAGTGCCGCTTTTAGCGACCCTGATAAGGCTTCTTCCGGCAGCTTTAAATT
>DASRLM010000600.1:0-7914 GCA_035648455.1 Puia sp.
GTTAAAGAAATGCTGGATCATCCCGGAGCCTATTTACTGGAAGTGATGGTTGGTAAGGAGAATAATGTATTCCCGATGGTTCCGCAGGGTTGCAGTGTAAGTGAAATCAGGCTGAGCTGAGTGAAATTAAAGGTGAAAAATGACAGACGTGTTCACCGATCAAATTAACATGAATTAAAAGTTATCAATACAGCATCATGATAAAGCAGGAATTCACCATAACAGTGTACACAGAAAACCAGATCGGATTGCTCAACCGCATTGCGATCATCTTCTCAAGAAGAAAAATCAATATCGAAAGCATGAATACGTCTCCTTCTGAGATCGAAGGCATTCACCGTTTTACGATTGTGATTAACGAAACAGAAGAAGTAGTGAAGAAACTGTGCCGGCAGATTGAAAAACAGGTGGAAGTACTGAAAGCATATTTCAACCAGAACGATGAAATCGTATGGCAGGAGCTGGCATTATATAAAGTGTCCACCGATCAGATCGTGGAAAAGGTAAAAGTGGAAAGGCTGCTGCGAAAATATGGTGCGCGGGCTGTCGTGATCCGAAAAGATTACACGGTTTTTGAAACCACAGGACACCGGGAAGAGACGGATGGATTACTGGAAGCGCTTGAGCCTTATGGCGTGATCGAATTCGTGCGCAGCGCGAGGGTGGCCATCATCAATGCGAGCAGTGGCTTCCATGAAAAATTGAAGGAGTTTGAGCAAACCGAACCCGGCGAAAACCTGATCGAAAATGAATACCTGGATAAACAGGATGAGGTATTCAGCATGTAAAGCAAATGCCTTGTCCGCCGAAGCTTTAGCGAAGGTGGATGAGAATTAAAGTCTGACCGACAATTGTCAATTGTCCATTGTCAAATAATTAAATACAACAATAAAAAACAAAACATGGCAACATTAAATTTCGGCGGAGTTGATGAAACGGTGGTAACCCGTGAGGAATTTCCGCTTTCGAAAGCCCAGCAGGTATTAAAGGATGAAGTAATCGCGGTGATTGGTTACGGGGTACAGGGTCCCGGCCAGGCATTGAACCAGAAAGACAATGGCATCAACGTGATCGTTGGTCAGCGTAAAAATTCCAAAACCTGGGATAAGGCCATTCGCGACGGGTTCGTTCCGGGTAAAACGCTTTTTGAAATCGAGGAGGCCCTGGAGAAAGGAACCATCATCTGTTATCTGCTGAGTGATGCTGCACAGATAGAATTGTGGCCCACAGTAAAAAAACACCTCACCAAGGGAAAAGCTCTGTATTTCTCCCATGGATTCGGGATCACCTTTAAGGAGCAGACCGGAATCATTCCGCCTGCCGATGTGGATGTTTTCCTGGTGGCCCCCAAAGGTTCCGGAACTTCTTTAAGAAGAATGTTCCTGCAGGGCCGCGGCCTCAACAGCAGTTATGCCATTTTCCAGGATGCAACCGGCAAGGCAAAAGACCGCGTCATAGCGCTCGGCATTGCCGTTGGTAGCGGATATCTGTTTGAAACGAATTTTAAAAAGGAAGTGTACAGCGATCTGACCGGCGAACGCGGAACCCTCATGGGCGCCATCCAGGGAATCTTTGCAGCGCAATACCAAGTACTCCGCGACAAGGGCCATACGCCTTCCGAGGCATTCAACGAAACAGTGGAAGAACTCACCCAAAGCCTGATGCCCCTGGTTGCCGAAAACGGAATGGACTGGATGTATGCCAATTGCTCCACAACGGCTCAGCGTGGGGCACTTGACTGGTGGAAAAAATTCCGGGATGCCACGGCCCCCGTTTTTAAGGAATTATACGAAAGCGTAGCCAGCGGAAAAGAATCCCAGCGTTCTATAGACAGCAACAGCAAAACGGATTACCGGGAAAAACTGGAAGTTGAACTGAAGGAACTCCGTGACAGTGAAATGTGGCGGGCAGGCAAAACGGTCAGGAGCCTCCGTCCTGAAAATCAATCATCACCCGCAGCCAAATCAGATAAAAAACTGGCAGAAAAAGTATAATCATGGAAACAAGATCCCTGGCCCTTCCGCAGATGGATGTGGCAAAGGCCGCTGACAGGCTTAAAAAGGTGGTGCTCCGCACACCGCTCATGCTGAATCATAATCTTTCGCGCCGCTATCAGTGTAATGTTTACCTGAAACGGGAAGACCTGCAGATGGTCCGCTCCTATAAAATCCGGGGTGCATACAATATGATGAGCAGTCTCCCGGAAGAAAAACTGCGCAACGGCCTGGTGTGCGCCAGCGCCGGAAACCATGCCCAGGGATTTGCCTATTCCTGTAAGAAGCTCAACCTGAAAGGGGTGGTTTTCATGCCGATCATTACGCCGAAACAAAAAGTGGATCAGACCAAAATGTTCGGAGAGAACTTTGTCGAGATTAAACTGGTGGGTGATACATTTGATGATTGCGCCGTTGCGGCGAAGAAATTCACCGCCGATCACCAGATGACCTTTATTCCACCCTTCGAAGACCTCCGGATCATTGAAGGACAGGCAACCGTTGCCCTGGAAATTCTCGAAGACCTGTCTGACATCGACTACCTCTTCGTTCCCGTCGGTGGCGGAGGACTGGCATCCGGTTCGGGTTCTTATTTCAAAACCTATTCTCCCAAAACAAAAGTAATCGGGCTGGAACCGGAAGGAGCGCCCTCCATGTTTGAAGCTTTTAAAGCCGGGCATCCCGTTACCCTGGAAAAAATAGACCGCTTTGTAGACGGTGCCTCCGTGAAAAGGACCGGCGACCTCACGTTCTCCAACTGCAAAGAGGTATTGGACCAACTGGTGCTGGTTCCCGAGGGCCGCATCTGCTCCACCATCCTGAAGTTATACAACGAAGACGCGATTGTGGTGGAGCCTGCCGGGGCCCTGTCCATTGCCGGTCTGGAATCCTTTAAGGATTCCATAAAAGGGAAGAATATTGTCTGTATCGTTAGCGGCAGCAATAATGATATAGACCGGATGCCCGAAATCAAGGAAAGATCCCTGCAATTTGAAGGGCTCAAACATTATTTCCTGATCCGTTTCGCTCAAAGACCAGGAGCATTGAAAGAGTTCGTAAACAATGTGTTGGGACCGAATGACGACATCACCCGGTTCGAATACATGCAAAAAACGAATAAGGAATCCGGGCCCGCACTGGTGGGCATCGAACTGCAGAGCAGGAGCGACTACGAAGTATTGCTCCGCAATCTGAAGGACCGACAAATCGATTTCAATGAAATCATAAAAAATGATACCCTTTACGGGTACCTGATTTGAACATAATTAGTGCTGTAGTTGTTGATATTTATTTAGTAAAATATCAGCATTTTTTTATATTTTTAGACGATTCGCTTCTTTCCTTAGAAAAATCAGAACTGACGATTGTTCGTTGATGCCATTCACTGCTTAATCGAAATTAATGGAAATCAATCAGGGATTATATCATCCTTCCTTTGAGCGGGATTCCTGTGGCATCGGGTTTGTGGCCAACATTAAAGGAAACAAATCCCACCAGATCATTTCTGATGCCCTGACCATTCTCGAAAATATGGAACATCGGGGCGCCTGTGGATGTGAGACCAATACCGGAGACGGCGCGGGCATCATGATCCAGACCCCGCATGAATTCTTTTTTGATGAATGCATCCGGCTGGGCATTCACCTTCCTGCCTATGGCAGGTATGGTGTGGGTGTGTTGTTCTTTCCCAGGGATATCATGCTGAAGGAAGAATGCAGGGACATCTTTAACCGGGCTGCAGAAAAACTGGGCCTCGAAGTGCTTGGCTATCGGAAGGTTCCGGTAAATCCCGACGGACTTGGCGCTACTGCGCTATCTGTTGAACCGGAAATTGAACAGGTATTTATAGCGAGCCCGGATCACATCAGCAACCCAGAGGAATTAGAACGTAAACTGTTCATCCTGCGGAATTATTCCAGTCATACCATCGCCAATACTGTTAAAAAAGATCCCATCGGCTTTTATGTGGCGTCCCTGAGTTATAAAACTGTTGTTTACAAAGGGCAGCTCACCAGCCTGCAGGTGCGTGACTATTTCCCTGACCTTAGAAATAACCGGGTGGTCTCTGCCTTCGGCCTGATCCATTCCCGTTTTGCCACCAATACCTTTCCTTCCTGGAAGCTGGCTCAGCCTTTCCGGTATATAGCCCACAACGGGGAGATCAATACCGTTCAGGGAAATCTGAACTGGCTCAAAACCAGCGAAAAAGGATTTGAATCCCCTTATTTTACAAAAGAAGAGATGGACATGCTGTTGCCCATCATTACTGAGGGTCAGTCCGATTCGGCCTGTCTCGATAACATGATCGAACTGCTCCTGCTCTGCGGAAGGCCCCTGCCCCAGGTGATGATGATGCTGATCCCGGAAGCCTGGGATGGCAACGAGCAGATGGACCCCGTGAAAAAAGCATTTTATGAATTTCATGCCTCCCTGATGGAGCCCTGGGATGGACCGGCTTCCATATCCTTCACGGATGGAAAAATAATCGGCGCCACGCTGGACAGAAACGGCCTTCGCCCTTCCCGATATTGTGTAACCACCGACGACCGGGTGATCATGGCATCGGAAACCGGCGTACTTCCGATAGATCAGAAATTGATCCGAGAAAAAGGAAGGCTCCAGCCCGGCAAGATGTTCGTTGTCGATATGGAACAGGGCCGCATCATCAGCGACGATGAATTAAAACAATCCATCTGCTCTTCCAAACCCTATGCAGAATGGCTGAATAAGTATAAGATCCGCCTGGAAGAATTGCCCGAACCGCGTGTGCTGTTTACCGAACTGCATCATGACCAGATTTTTAAATACCAGAAAGCCTTTGGTTATTCTGTAGAAGATATCGAGCATATCATCTCCCCGATGGCACTCGACGCAAAGGAACCCGTCGGTTCCATGGGAACCGATATTCCGCTGGCCGTATTGAGCGATGAACCCCAGCACCTCAGCAGCTATTTTAAACAGTTGTTTGCTCAGGTTACCAACCCTCCGATCGATCCGATCCGGGAAAGACTGGTGATGTCTCTGGCCACATTCGCCGGAAATAACGGGAACCTGCTCGTGGAAGATCCACTGGCCTGTCACAGTGTAGCCCTCAAACATCCTGTGCTCTCGAATCATGAACTCGAAAAGATCAGGAGCATTGACACCGGTGTGTTTCAGGCAAAAACCCTGCAGACTTATTTCCGGGCCGATGGCAAACCCGGATCCCTGCAGGCCGGTGTGGAAAGGCTTTGCCGTTATGCGGTAGACGCCGTGCTGGATGGCTTTGAAGTTTTGGTGCTTTCCGACCGGGCGATTGATTCCGAACACGCTCCCATCCCGTCTTTGCTGGCCACTGCGGCTGTTCATCATCACCTGATCAGGAAAGGATACCGGGGACAGGTTGGCATCATCGTTGAAGCCGGAGATGTTTGGGAAGTACATCATTTTGCCTGCCTGATTGGTTTCGGCGCCACGGCCATCAACCCTTACCTGGCTTTTGCCACCATCCAGGATGCAAAAAACACCGGTAAATTGAAATCGCCACTCGATCCCGACCACCTAAAGAAAAATTATATCAAGGCCGTGAATGAGGGCCTGCTGAAAGTGTTCTCTAAAATGGGCATTTCCACTTTGCAGTCCTACCAGGGCGCCCAGATATTCGAAATCATCGGCCTGAATCATTCCGTAGTGGATAAATATTTTACCGGCGCCACTTCCCGTATTGAAGGGATGGGCCTGGATGAAATTGCGCGGGAAACACTCTCCAAACATTTATTTGCCTTCAGCAGGAAAGACATTCCGGTAGACCGGTTACCCGCCGGCGGTGTATACCAATGGAAAAGGAAGGGTGAGTTTCATTTATTCAACCCCGGCACCGTTCATTATCTGCAGTACTCCACGCACATGAACGATTATGCCTCCTTTAAAAAATATTCCAGACTGGTCAATGATCAAACGGAAAAGGCGGCCACCCTGCGCGGCATGCTGGCCTTTAAAAGAAACCGGCCATCCATTCCGCTGGAGGAAGTGGAACCGGAAGAAAATATTTTGAAGCGCTTTGCCACCGGCGCCATGAGTTTCGGATCGATTTCCCATGAGGCGCATTCCACCCTGGCGATTGCCATGAACCGGATCGGCGCAAAAAGCAATACCGGGGAAGGCGGGGAAGATGAATTCCGTTTTGACCCGCTTCCGAATGGCGATTCTATGCGGTCGGCCATCAAACAGGTTGCTTCTGCGCGCTTCGGGGTAACCAGTTATTATTTAACACAGGCGGATGAACTACAGATCAAAATGGCACAGGGTGCCAAGCCGGGTGAAGGCGGACAATTACCCGGATACAAAGTGGACGACTGGATCGGCAGGGTTCGTCATTCCACGCCGGGCGTGGGCCTCATTTCTCCTCCGCCACACCACGATATTTATTCCATCGAGGATCTGGCCCAATTGATTTTCGACCTCAAGAATGCCAACCGGAAGGCGCGCATCAGTGTCAAGCTCGTTTCCAAAGCCGGTGTGGGGACCATTGCAGCGGGTGTTGCCAAAGCAAAATCAGATGTGATCCTGATATCGGGACATGATGGCGGTACGGGTGCGTCGCCCATCAGTTCCATTCGTCACGCCGGGCTGCCCTGGGAATTGGGTCTGGCGGAATCCCAGCAGACACTCGTCAAAAATAAATTACGCAGCCGGGTAGTGCTGCAGACAGACGGCCAGTTGAAAACCGGCCGCGATATTGCCATTGCCACTTTACTTGGCGCAGAAGAATGGGGCGTGGCCACGGCGGCGCTGGTTGTGGAAGGATGCATCATGATGCGGAAATGCCATACCAATACCTGTCCCGTGGGCGTAGCCACCCAGAACCCGGAATTGAGAAAAAGATTTACGGGGAATGCGGATCATGTGGTGAATCTCTTTAAGTTCCTGGCGCGTGAACTCCGCGAAATCATGGCAGAACTTGGTTTCCGAACCATCAATGACATGGTGGGCCAGGTGGAATGCCTGGAGGTAAATGATCACGTTAAACACTGGAAAGCAAAAAAGCTTAATCTTTCACCGATCTTATTTAAAGAACCGGCGTCGTCGAATACCGGCATTTATAATATGGAAGAACAGGATCATGGCATGTCCGGTATCCTGGACTGGAAATTACTGAAGGCAGCAAAACCGGCTATGGAATCGGGGCAAAAAGTGTTTGATTCTTTCCGGGTAAAAAATACGGACCGGACCATCGGCACCCTGTTGTCCAATGAGATCTCCAAAATTTTCAAGTCAAAGGGTTTGCCACAGGACAGTATTCACTTTAAACTCACCGGAACAGCGGGACAAAGTTTCGGTGCATTCAATACACAGGGAATCACGCTGGAACTGGAAGGAGATGCCAATGATTATTTTGGCAAAGGCCTGTCCGGAGCCCGGTTAATTGTTTATCCTGCCGCCGATGCCGGATTTGTACCGGAAGAAAATTTCATCATCGGCAATGTTGCCTTCTATGGAGCAACTTCCGGGGAGGCCTTTATACGCGGAAAGGCAGGGGAACGATTTGCAGTCCGTAATTCCGGCGCAAACGCCGTGGTGGAAGGCATCGGGGACCACGGTTGCGAATACATGACGGGGGGCCGGGTGGTGATCCTGGGTTCCACCGGCAGGAATTTTGCGGCGGGGATGAGCGGGGGCATTGCGTATGTGTACGATGTGGACGGGAAATTTGCTTCCCTGTGCAACCCGGAAATGATCGACCTGGATCCGCTGGACCAGGAAGATGCCGTCGAGATGAAAGCCATGATAGCAAAACATTACGACTATACATCAAGTCATGTTGCCCGGTTTGTACTGGATGATTTCGAAAACCAGTTACGGAATTTTGTAAAAGTATTTCCGAAAGACTACAAGAAAGTTTTGCTTGAAAAAAAGGCCCGCGTGGGTATAAATTCATAAT
>DASRLM010000601.1:0-7779 GCA_035648455.1 Puia sp.
AGTTTGTATCCCGCGGGCTAAATTGAACGGTTGCCAACGGGGTAACGAGTGCGGGAATATGCCAGGCAGTCGATCCACATAAAAAATAATCTTAAAATGAAAAAGATCATAGCCGCCTTTGACAGTCTCGGATTTTCTGAAAGTACATTGCAATACGCCGTTTTTCTGGCGAAAGAGTATGATGCGCACCTGGTGGGCGTATTTCTGCGCGAGTCTACCCGGATTGGTTATGCGGTCTATGCAACGATTACGAAGCAGTCCGATTCAGGCAGGAGTATTTTTGATGCGATTGAAAATGCTGACAAAGAGACAATGCATAAGGCCATAATGGAATTCGAGTCCTCCTGCCAAAAAGCAAAAATCAACTATTCCATCCACAAAGATAAAAAAGACGCTCTTCAGGAATTGCTGCATGAAACCGCCTTTGCAGACTTGCTGGTGATAAATGCCTGGGAAACATTTTCCTATATCGAAAATAATCTTCCGGGTTGGTTTATCAAAAATGTCTTGCATGACGCACAATGCCCTGTTTTGCTCGTCCCCAGGAAATTTGTACCTATAAAGAAACTTATCTTTCTGTATGATGGCAGTCCTACTTCCATTCAGGCTGTTAAAATGTTCAATTATGTCCTGCCGGAAATGAGTAATTTGGAAACGAAAGTACTGAGTGCGAAAGACGACAGATCGAACATGCATTTGCCTGACACTAAATTAATGAAAGAGTGGATGAAGCGGCATCATTCGCATGTTACCTATCAGGTTCTTCAGGGAACTGAAAAAGAAATCGCCAATATCATTTCCCACGAAGGTGCCGATGTCATCGTAGTGGCGGGATCCTACCACAGGAGTGGTCTGTCCATGTTGTTTCACAGAAGCCTCGCCGATCTTTTGCTAAGGCAGACGAATGCCCCTGTTTTTATCGCCCATCTGTGATTAAACGCCAACGCAGTGATGATCATACCTGAATAAGAATCTGTTTGCCAAAGAATAAATCGAAAGATGGCCGGAGAAACCACTCAAATTAAAAACCTGACAGGACTGTATGAATCAGAAGTCGAGGGATTGCGAAATCAATATGGTAGAAATATCTTCATAACAGAGGAATCAGGAAATTTCAGGCGCCTTTTGCTGAATATGGTCACCGAACCCATGTTCCTGATGTTGCTGCTTGCCTGCGCGCTTTATTTCATTTTGGGGGAACCAAAAGAAGGCATCCTCATGCTGGTTGCAATGATTTTTGTTGCTGCCATCTCCTTTTACCAGGAGGTAAAAAGTTCCAGGGCTTTGAACGCGCTTATACAATTCACTGAATCCAAAGTAACTGTTATTCGGGATGGTCATGAGAAAGTTATCCCGACGGAGGAGCTTTTACCGGGTGACATAATGATACTGGAAGAGGGCAACCGGGTCAATGCAGATGGGGTTGTTGTTCAGCAAAATGATTTAACCGTAGATGAATCGATCATCTCGGGCGAATCCCTGCCGGTGGAAAAAAATGAAAAAGAGAACCATAATCTGCTCTTCCAGGGAACAATTATCAATTCCGGCAAGTGCTTTGCAAAGGTAACCGCCATTGGCAATAACACCGTATTGGGAAAACTTGGCAAATCAATAAGCATAATGCCTTCCGGGAAAACGCCATTGCAAAACCAATTGAATCGTTTCCTGAAATTTATGGCGTTATTCGGAATAATTGCTTTTGTCATAATCTGGGTCGTGAATTACCTCAATAATAGCGAACCCATACAAAGTCTTTTATTTGCCCTTTCCCTGGCGATGTCGATTGTTCCTGAAGAAATTCCGGTAGCCTATTCATCATTTATGGCCCTGGGAGCTTATCATATGGCAAAACTCGGCATTATTGCCAGAAATCCTTCAACCATTGAAAATCTGGGTGCCGTAAACATAATCTGCATAGACAAAACCGGCACGATTACAGAAAATAAAATGGAGGTCAGGACTATTTATGATTATGAGAACAATTTACTGGAGGAGCTGAGTCCTCAGCTTCAGGGTAAAAACGTATTACGCTGGGCCAGACTGGCCAGCGAATCCGTTCCTTTCGATGCCATGGAAAAGGGAATAGTCGAGGCATGCGAAGTGTATATTGATATGTCCCATGAGGCTGCACTCAAAATGATCTACGAATATCCATTAAGCGGGCAGCCTCCGATGATGACTCATGTATATGACTATGGGGACACCAGGATAATTGCAGGAAAGGGAGCTCCTGAAAGGATTCTGAAAGTAAGTAAAATAAGCGACCCGGAAATCCTCAGCATAAGGCAGAAGATGGAGGCAATGGCTTCCCGCGGATTCCGGGTAATTGGGGTATGCAGCGCAACCCATAATGGAATATATCCAAAGGAACAAGATGACTTTAACTGGAAATTTGAAGGCTTGCTGGCTTTGTATGACCCTCCCAAAAGAGGCGTGAGACAGGTGTTGGAACAGTGGTACCGGGCTGGCATTCAGGTCAAACTGCTCACTGGCGATTTCCCTGGAACCGCAAAAAATATTGCGGGACAGGTCGGCATCAGAAATTGTGAACAGGATGTAACCGGAGACCAGGTTATGATGGCGTCTGACACAGAATTACGGCAATTTGCACAACATACAGCCCTGTTTGCGCGGATGTTCCCGGAGGCTAAACTAAAACTAATCAATGCCCTAAAAGCCGGAGGCAACATCGTGGCTATGACCGGGGATGGGGTAAATGACGGACCTGCGCTGAAATCTGCCCACATAGGGATTGCGATGGGCAAAAAAGGAACAGAAATAGCCAAACATGCAGCTGACCTGATTCTGACAGATGACCATCTTGAAAGAATAACCGATGCCATTGAACAGGGCAGGAAAATTTATGGCAACCTGAAAAAGGCGATCCGCTATATTATTTCAATTCATATTCCGATAATACTCACGGTAACACTGCCCCTGTTACTGGGATGGAAATATGCCAATATTTTCACTCCCATCCATATTGTCTTTCTGGAATTGATAATGGGTCCGACATGCTCCATTTTTTACGAACGGGAGCCTGCTGAATCCAATATCATGAATACTGGCCCGAGAAGGGCTACCCCCAATATCTTTTCTTCCGCTGAATTATTCATCAGCATCATTCAGGGAATTGTAATAACCATTGGTCTGCTGGCGTTCTATTATTTTTTCATGATTCAAAATTTTACTGTAGAGTACACGAGGACAATGGTATTTATTACGATTTTGCTTTCTAATGTTTTCCTCACTTTTGCAAACCGGTCATTTGAGAAAACAATTGCAGAAACGATCCGCTACAAGAATCAGCTTGTTCCATTGGTTCTTGGAATCTCGGCGGTATTCATTTCGGCCCTGCTGCTGGTTTCGCCTTTGCAAAATCTTTTTCATTTGACGGCCATTCGTCCGTTACATTTTATCTGTAGTTTAGGAGTCAGCATTTTGTCCACGATGTGGTTTGAAATATATAAGCTGGTGTCTGGGAGATCCTCAATTACTCGTTCTGATCAAATTCATGCCCTGAGCTGACTAAAGTTCTAAAACCGGTATTCAACCGGAAATATATTTGTGCTGACAAAATTTATATTAATTCTAAACAAAGGAGGTTTTTATGACAACTAAAGCATTAGCGAAATCCGGAGAATTTGTTCCCGCGGTCCTCAACGATTTTTTTAAACCCTGGAATGAATGGTTTGAAAATGGAGGAAATTTCTGGGGAAAATCCATTTCGGTACCCGCAGTAAATGTTACCGAAAACACGAAAGATTTTAAAGTATCCGTGGCGGCGCCCGGTTTAAAGAAGGAAGACTTCAAAATCGACGTGGATGGTAATATGCTTACAATCAGTTCGGAAACCGGGGAAGAAAAAGAAGAAAAAGATGAAAAGTACACAAAGAAGGAGTACAGCTATTCTGCCTTTTCCAGGAGCTTTACCTTACCGGAAGGCGTGAATAAGGAAAAAATTGAGGCTGCCTATGAGAATGGGATTTTGCGCCTGGTATTGCCTAAATCGGAGGATTCAAAAAAGATTTCGGTTAAACATGTGACCGTAAAATAAGGACTCTCCGGTTGGTATAAATTCCTGCCGCTTCGACAACGGCAGGAATTTCTGAATTATAAGCCACTCCCGGCCACTGAAATGACTATATGAAATCAGTTATTAAATTGATTGTCAGCTTTTTTCTGTGCACACTTTACAGTGATGACCTGCCTGGCCAGGATTATCCACCGAAACTACTCATTAGCGATAGCGGAACTAATACCGTTCAACTGATCTATCCCAGCCTGGTAAATAAATTCTACCAGATCAACCAACAGAAGCAGTTTTGGTTTTCAGATAGCGAACAATCCCTTTCGTTGCGACGCGCACTTAAAGATGTTATTGACAGTGCGGTACATATTGGACTCGACGGGAGTAAGTACCATTACTCCGAACTGTTGAACTATACAAACAGTAACTTACAGATACCCGACCGATCCATAACCATGACGATAGACAGCATTTTTACTGATGTTGCCATTGCCTTCTTTAAAGACGTCTATCAGGGAACGAATATCAGCAGTATGGTAAATGCTGATGAGGTGTCAGCTAAGTATTCCGAGGCGGATAATAATTATATCCTGCATAAGCTATCTGAAGCAAGATCCGCTATTTTGTTAAAACAAGCGGCAAACTCCCTGGAACCCCGGGTCCCGGAATACCTACTGCTAAAGGAAAAGCTTGTAAATGAATTGCAAACACAGCACCCGGACACCATTAATTCCCTGGTCACCACCCTAAGTTTGTTTAGATGGATTTACCATTTCAGGCTGGAGAAGTTTATTGTAATCAATATTCCTTCAGCTACCTTATTGTATTATGAATCCGACACGTTGAAATTAAAGATGAAGGTAGTACTTGGAAAACCTTCAACCAGAACGCCGAGATTTGCAGCATACTGCGATTACCTAATACTTTATCCCTATTGGAATGTGCCTCGCAAGATTGCGGTCAATGAGCTGCTTCCGCTGTTTAAAAAATCTCCTGCGTTAATTGAGGTAATGAATATGCAGGTAGTGGATAATAAGGGGGAAATATTGGACCCCCAAAAGCTCGCCTGGGCAACATTTAATAAGGCCAACTTCCCCTATGGTTTCCGCCAGTCAACCGGCTGCGACAATGCGCTCGGGGTAATTAAATTCAATCTGACCAGTCCCTTTGATGTCTACATGCACGATACGAATGTAAAATCTGCTTTTCAATCATCATTCCGTTATTACAGTCACGGATGCATCCGCCTGGAAAAGCCAATCGAATTGGGGAACTTGCTGCTTTGCGGACGCCTTGATCCGGATTTTCTTAAATCTTGTCTCAAAGACCAAAAACCAGTCACCATTAAATTGGATAAGTTAATCCCGGTATTTGTGATATATGGCACGGCGGGATTGAATGAAATGAAAAACATAGTCTACTATAAAGACATTTACAAGCTGATAAAATAAACTGGTTAAGGCCTGCCCGGATCTCTCCGGACCGGCGGATAATGGGCACTCCTCTTCCTACTGCAATGCAGTCAGGCCCTGGCTGCCAAAAAGTGCATCTGTCCGGGCGGTATTTTGAAGTTCAACATAATTCTTTTTTTATAAGAGGTAAGCCTATTATTTCGGGAAAACGGAAAAAGATCATCTTAGGCTTGATATTATTCAGCATAGGAGCTGATGGGTATCATTGTCCGCCCAGGGATTGGAGAATAGCTTTATCAAAAATAATTCATGAAAAAGATACTCTTGGCAATCGATAGTCAGCATGTGGACGAAAATGCTGACCATTTCGCTGCGTATCTTTCGCCAAAGTGATCGATTTGTCCGTTGGGGAACTCCCGGAAGACAAAGAGCGCAATATTAATTTTGAATCATTCATTCTTAAATATCTGATCATGCCTAACGAAGTTGCTGGTGAAAACATTGAAAAAACGGAAACGGTAAAAATTATTTACGCCCGACGCGCTGTCAGAAAATACAAGGACAAACCAGTAGATAGAAAATTGATTGAACAGGTGCTGGACGCTGGTCGGATGGCCCCTTCAGCCATGAATAAGCAACCCTGGCAATTCTATGTACTCACCGAAAGAGATACGATACAATCCTTCTCCACGGAAATAGCCGGAGTAGCCTTAAAGGGAACACTAAAATCCGGCATTTCCGGCATGAAGCAGGTGATAAAGACAGCAGCCGGCCTTTTGCATTTTTCCCATGGGATCGATCTGCATGCTTTAAAAGATCCCGTTTTTTATGGAGCTCCGGTAGTCATTTTCCTTACTGCTCCCCGGGATAATGAATGGGCCTCCCTGGATGTCGGCATGTGCGCCCAGAATATTATGCTGGCTGCGAAATCGGCTGGACTGGACACCTGTCCTGTTGGTTTCGGGAAATATGTGGAAAATACCAAGATTTATTACAGGTTGCATGTTCCGGCCACCGAAGAAGTGCGATTGGCCATCATCCTGGGCTATGGAGACGAATTGCCTGAAGCGCACGAAAGGATCAGCGATAACGTATTATTCATTGACTAAATGAAATGTATGGAAAAGATTTTTGAGAACAAAGTAGCCATAGTGACTGGCGGGAGTTACGGCATCGGCCAGGCAACAGCCCTTGCCTTCGTCAGGAGGGGTGCAAAAGTAGTCGTCGCCGACTGGATAGAGGATAAAGAGCAGACGACGCTAAAGCAGGTTAAAGAAGCTGGAGGGGAAGCCCTGTTCGTGCAATGCGATGTTTCCAAAGCTGGAGATATAACAGCAATGATCGACAAAGCCTTTTCTGCCTATGGCGGGTTGGATTTTGCCTTCAATAATGCCGGCGTCGAAGGGGTGTCTGCCCTGACGCATGAATGTACCCAGGAGAATTGGGAGAGAACACTTGCTATCAACCTCACGGGTACCTGGTTGTGTATGAAACATGAGCTGCCTCATATGCTAAAACAGGGGAAAGGAGCGATTGTCAATTGCGCTTCTGTAGCCGGGCTTATTGGCTTTACGGCCCTCCCAGCCTATGTTGCCAGCAAGCATGCAGTGGTAGGTCTCACCAAGACGGCTGCATTGGAGAATGCGAAGCTGGGAATACGTATTAATGCCGTATGCCCGGGTGTTATTAGAACATCGATGATTGATAGGATAACCGGAAGAGATAAGGTAGCAGAACAACAATTTATCAATATGGAGCCGGTAGGGCGGTTCGGGGAACCCGCAGAAGTGGCCGAAGCGGTGGTTTGGCTATGCTCGGATGCGGCTTCTTTTGTGACAGGGCACGCGATGCCCGTGGATGGAGGATGGACTGCCAGTTGAATTCTTTTGATCATGCAACTTAAAGTCAAATATGAAACATTTATCCATGATATTATCCTCATTTGGCTGCTTCTTATTTTTCCGTTCTACTGCAGTAGCGCAAAATAAATGGCCGCGGACCCTAACGGGAGTTCATACACAATAAATTGAAAAGTCATGAAAAATTATAACAAGGCCACATTCGCCATTCTGTCGTTACTATCGATCTTATCGATGCAGTTGTTCAATTCCTGCGGTCCATCCGTCCAATTGACTGCATCCTGGAATAACAACAGTGTGCAATCCGCGCCATTTTCAAGAATACTGGTCATGGCAATCGGCAAAGACCTGGAAAAGAGAAGAATGGGAGAAGATAATATAAAGTTAGAATTGAACAAACACGGCCTTACCATCGCAACAAGCCTGGACGAATTCGGACCCGATTTTGCCAAAATGAATGACTCAGCCGGGATGCGCC
>DASRLM010000602.1:0-4199 GCA_035648455.1 Puia sp.
ATTCTATAAAATACCGTATCAAAACATACCCGATCAGGGCAGCTGCGACTGAAATGAATATGCCATAAATGATCGAAAGAGGAATTTTTTTTTGTTGCACATACTTTGGAAACAACAGGAAATAATATAAAAAATATGAAATGCAGGAAGGAATAAACGCAAAAAGCAATATGCTTTTAAGTGCATTCAACACATGGGGCACACTATGATTACTTCGATAGTATAAACCCAGGGCAATGAACACCAATATGAAATAACAGATCCAAAAACCAATGTGTATTAAAACAACAAACGACTTTTTCATGCCTCAGAATTTCCAGCTGGTAAGAGCCGAAGGTCTCTATTTGTATTGAATTTACAGGTAGTAATATGCAAGATGGGCATATTTGTCTGCAAATGTGTGGTTATCTAAGGCATACCGCATGTTCATTTCAGGCGTTCAAGCATGATTTCAAAACAATGGAATGCCTATGGAAGACGTTGGCAAGAGACGATATGAAACTAATTAAAGATATGAGCCATCGTTAATACGTTTGTCAACAGCTTTTTTCTGTGCGCTGCGTTTGGCAATTTTTTATCGCTCTTATTTTGCGAAGGGCTGCTCATCATAATAACCGGGTTCCTGATGCCGCGCAGCTGCTGTTCCACGGACAGACATTCTTTTTGCAGTTCAAGAATTTCCTTATGGCTTCTGATCACTTCATTTTCTACCCTGTACAGCCTTGCACGGATTTTTACAATATGCCATCTTCTGAGAGCAAAACCTGCAAGGCCCGACACGGTCATCAAAGCCAATAGCGCAACAATATTTATGGACAATTCAAGCGAGAGCATATCGGCTGATTTTACTGTACAAGAATCATGGTTGTTTTTATCCCCTTATCCGTGCCTGCCTGCACAACATATGTCCCCTTTGTTAAAACAGATTGAAGCCTTACCCTGATCTGGCCTGCGCTAAGGTCAGAGATATTGCAATTAACCCGTCTTCCATCTATTGCGAAGAGTTTCAGCCAGTTTACTTTAATTCCATCGTGCTGCACAAAAAATTCGTTATTCGTTACAGGGTTTGGATAGACAGTAAATGAGGCCGCATCTTCAAAATCAACTTCCACAACCGGGCTCATCTGAAATCTGTTATCTATATCCACCATTTTCAACTGATAAAAATTCAATCCGCTTAACGGGTTGTTGTCGGTGAAGCTGTAATCAAGGATCAAAGCCGAATTGCCTGCAGCGGCAACTTTGCCGAGATACTGCATCTGGTTGAACTGGTCTGCCTTGTATATCTCGAAATGACTCGTATTTACTTCATTCGTGGTTTCCCATTGCATAACCACGCTTTTATCTTTTTTCAATGCCGTAAAGCTTAGCAAGTCCAGGGGCAACGGAGTCACGGACATGCCTATCCCAAACTGACTAAAGGATGAAATATTGTTCCTGAGTGCATACCCTCCCGCCACGGTCCTGCCCGGGCTTCCCGATGCCGGCAATGAACTTCCGGCGGGAACAATCCAGTCTGACGCATCGGAGGATGCTAAGGGTCTGTCCAGAATGCCAAAAGAGTTATCTGTGAGGCCGGGGAAATTATTGATGTATAGTTTCAGGTTATAAGCGCCGCCCGTAGGATTTGCGTCCGGTGTAAGGTACCAGACGCCTCCGTCATTCACGATCGAATAAGGAGTGCCTGATTCTGAAACATTCAGGCCATTATCATTGCCTGGTTTCGGGCCAAATGAAGCAGTGATACTGCTTACACCCGTTAAAGGGCCTGCTGCAGCATTGTCCATTTCCGCCATATTTGTTTTTGTTGCATTGCCCATTGGGAACAGGTAACCATTTACCGTTGCCGGAGTAATAAAACGCTGCAGGGTCCCATTTATCCATGAGTTTGAATAATTGGTATTCGAAGCGTCTGCCTGGACCGCCGTGGCAGCGCCGGACGTGGCTATGGCTGTGAACGTGCCCGTATTAACCACACCGGATTTCAGGTACCAGCTATTGGCTTTGATATTGGAGGCAAGATTTAAACCGGCATTGCTCACGTCAATCCTTTCAAATTGATTCGGGCTTTTTATGGTTTGTGCGCCCGTTCCTGATAACACAAATCCGCCCCCGCCATAGTTGTAGGGATTGCCCGTGTTGTCGGTAAAATCTGCTGATCCGGACGCAGTTTTCTGAACCGTGATCGTGCCGGCATTGCTGATGCGGCTGCCATCAACCAGATTCACCCCGCCATTGATAAAAAAAACTGCTCCGCTTTGCAGGCTGATGACAGAGCCGTTGGTCGCCTTCAGCAGATCTTGCGCGGAAAGGTCACAGCAGATCATCGAGAACATAATAAGCAAAAGAGGTTTCATGTGAAAAATATTTTAGTGCTCGGGGTTTTATGCTTCCTTCCTATATGTCCTGTCAGTCTATGTTTGCCTTCAGCCTGGCAATCCGTTGCATCGCCAGTTTATTTTGCTCCTCCAGAAATGCATTGTCTTTCTTTAACTGGTCGTTCCGTGCAGAGAGTTCCTGGACAGATTTTGCCAGCGGCACCACAAAATCTGAATAGCGCAGGCTGTACAGATCTTTGTCGTTCCTGGCGGTATCCACACCACTGAAATTATAGTGGATTGATTTTGCGGCCTGCTCTACTTCCTGCGCCACGAAGCCGGAATACACGATCTGTTCCTTCTCCCTGTAAGCCGCTTCCATTTCCGGGGGAACGGTTCTGCTGATCCCTTTTTTATCGTCTGTCTGAACCCGCCGTTGAATAATGCGATCCATGGCCGACTTGTCCAGGTTATAACTGACGGGCCTAAGCAGCGTTATAAAAGCAAGACCGGGCACATTTTCCTGAATATTTTTCTTGGCCCTTCCGTCTGAAATGGTGGACCAGCCTACCGGCCCGCCAATGGAAGTGGTTGCAAAATTTCCTACGCGCATCATACTGGGCGCAGTGACAATGGCGTCATAACCAAGAGCAATGGTATTGTAGTAGTCGTTGCCATTGGCATCGGCCAATGACCCGAGAAAAACATTATAGTATCCGTTATCCCAGGCGCCACCGGCCAGAAATCCGAGTGCCGTATTGCCGTCAGAACCGGTGGTGCTGAGTAAACTAAAGTTACCCACGCTGGTATTCTGGCTGTTGTTTGTGTTGGAAAAAAGTGCCTCACCTCCAAAGGCCGTGTTAAACTGGCCCGAAAGATTATTATGTAATGCCTGGTAACCACTGGCCGTATTGTAACTGCCGGAGAGATTGTTGAACAATGCCTCGAACCCGGTAGCTGTGTTATAGCTCGCCGATGATAAACTGCTATATAATGCTCTTGCACCGAAAGCCGTATTGTCGTAGCCGCCGCCATTATAAAGCGCCTGGGCACCGACGGCGGTATTACCACCGCCACCGCCAAGATGCAATGCCTGGTAACCCACAGCAGTATTCAGATTACTGGTATTTAAGTAAAGCGCCTGGTAACCCACAGCGGTATTACCCAGATTCCCATAGTTTGCAAAAAGCGCCTGGTAACCTACAGCTGTATTACTATCGCCGATGGAGCCGCCCGATCCATTAATGAAAAGCGATTGTGCACCGAATGCGGTATTATAACTGCCGGTGGTATTTGATTGAAGCGCCTGATAACCATACCCGGTATTAAAAACAGCACCGGCAGCACTTTTCCCGGCCGCATAACCCAGGTAAGAACTGCCGCTGGCAGAATCAATCATGCCCGCCCAATTATTATTTATCCGGAACAGCAATGGCTGCACATCGGTGGTACCAATAAAGTTATTCGCAGTGTCGGTTCCCCCATTACCGGTCAGCGACCAGCCGCTGCCTGCAACAATGGTTTGCCAATTGGGGGCAACAGACGTTCCCATATTCACCATCAGAAGGTTTTTGGCAGAATCGTATACCAGCAGCCCCTTTGCAGGATTAGCGATAGACGCGATGGATGCTGTTCCCATTCTCGGAATCAGCAATCCTTTGTCGGTGCTGCTGATATCAAGCTGGGCAGATGCATTGGGTGCAAGGGTGCCCAGGCCTACACTTTGGGCCAGCGTAGTAAGATAACCGGGAATGATCACCAGGAGGATATATATTTTTTTCATAATTCAGTTTTTTTGCCGCCACTCATTTTATTTTTTTCTCCAGTGCATCCAGCTGCTCATTTATTTTTTGATATGCCGTTTTAAGGGACATTGTACTG
>DASRLM010000603.1:0-3334 GCA_035648455.1 Puia sp.
TAAGAAATTGCGCATCCGGTTCGGCGTTTTCAACAACAGCGATGCCCGCAATTCGCCGATCACGCAAACCCTCGACCAGGGGCGGAAAACTTTTCTGAATGCGCTGGGCGACAGTGTCAACCGCGCTTTCTATCCGCTCGCGCCCGTAGATACCGCCGGGCCGGGAAAAATATTATACCGCAAGGTGGATAC
Organism: Puia sp.; assembly: GCA_035648455.1. Taxonomy (GTDB): domain Bacteria; phylum Bacteroidota; class Bacteroidia; order Chitinophagales; family Chitinophagaceae; genus Puia. The sequence goes on from DASRLM010000603.1 coordinate 193, forward strand.
AGTTTACCGTGCCGCCAATGGTTTGTATACGCACGATTCTGTGTATGTTTTTTCTGCGGATCCGGCACACACGTTGTACAATCTTGCTTTTGTGGATGTGGGTGCGGGCAAGGGAAATTATATGCCCGACCCGAACGGGACTAACGGGAATGTATATAAGTGGGTGCCACCCGCTGAAAATGGCAATCAGGGACAGTTTGAGGCCGCTGAATTCCTGGTCACCCCCAAAACACAACAGGTGGTTACCCTGGGAGCGGATTACAATCTCAGCAAAGAGACTTCGGTAACCGCGGATCTGGCCCGGAGCCGTTACGACATCAATACCCTCTCCAATATCGATAAGGGCAATGATGTCGGCAACGCAACCAAAATGACACTGAAGAACCTGCATCCTTTTCAGCATTCATCGCAGGGATTGGCATTATCCAGTTTCCTTTCTTACGAATATGTGGATGCGCGGTTTCAGCCGCTGGAACGGTTGCGGCCTGTGGAATACCTGCGTGACTGGGGGCTGCCCCTGCAAATGCCGCAGGCCAACGAAACTTTTTATAACGCGGCATTTAAGCTGAATGATAAAAAGAAAAATGACCTCCGTTACGAAATAGCCGGTTACAACAGGGGGTCTTCTTTCAACGGCGTGCGGAATACGATCGGACACAGTCTCGATCTTTCCGGCTGGCGTTTTAATGATCAGCTCAGCTGGACCACCGATCGCGGGGACATCAACAACGGATATCTCCTGCGGCCCAGCGTGGACATAGCCAAAACGCTGAAGCAGTTAAAAAACTACACGCTGGGCTTCAATTATTCCATGGAACACAATGAACAAAAGAATAAGATCAATGATTCTGTATCGCTGGACAGCTATTCTTTTTCCATTATCCAGGCGTATTTAAAATCTCCGGAAAAAAATGCAAATAAATGGGGCGCCACTTATTTTTACCGAGAGGATGCCTATCCCTATGGAAAACAATTGGCAAAGGCAAACCGTAGCCAGAACGTAAATGTATTTGCCGACCTCACCAAAAGCAAACACGAACAGCTCCGCATCAATGCCACCTACCGCAGTCTCGATGTGATCAATGCAGCCGTCACCACGCAGCAGCCCGATAAAAGCCTGCTGGCACGCGCTGAATACAGCGTAAATGAATGGAAGGGCCTGCTGATGGGAAATGCCTTGTATGAAGTGGGATCGGGACAGGAGCAGAAACAGGCCTATACCTATATTTCAGTTCCGGCAGGAACCGGACAGTATGCCTGGATAGACCTGAATAACGACGGCATCCAGCAGCTCAATGAATTTGTGATTGCCCAGTATGCCGACCAGGCCGTGTTTATCCGCGTGTTCACGCCCACCAATCAGTATGTGAAGGCCAACTACAACACCTTCAATTATAGTTTTGCGCTGAATCCCCGAATGCTTTTGGGAAACAAGGCAAAAGGGTTTAAGAAATTATTGTCGAATCTTTTCCTCCAAACTTCTTTGCAGCTGAATCAGAAACAACAGGCCGGCGGATTCGTTCAGATGAACCCGTTCAAGGCCCCGCTGAGTGATACGTCGCTCATCACCCGGTCCTCCGTGCTGGTGAATTCTTTTTCGGTGAATAAACTGAATCCGAAATGGGGATTTGACATCAGCAATAACCAGAACACTTCCAAGGCGCTGCTGACCTATGGATACCAGACGCAATCCATTAAAGAATGGAACCTGCGTACCCGCTGGAACCTGTCCAGATCCTTCCTGTTCACCTCCCAATGGAAGAAAGGGAATAATTTTCTGCTGACCAACACCAAGAATTTTGACAACAGCAATTATAATGTGAATCAGTATTCCATGGAACCGGATATCAGTTATACCCAGCGCGCCAATCTCCGGATCACCGTGGGGTATAAATATTCCGCAAAAAAAAATGAAGAAGCTTACGGCGGAGAAACGTATTATTCCGGCTCCCTGAACACCGATGCCAAATACAATATCGTGCAAAGCACTTCCCTGCAGGCTAAATTCACATTCAGCGATATTCATTATACTGGCAATACCAACAGCACAGTGAGTTATATTATGCTGGACGGACTGTTGCCGGGAAAAAATTATCTCTGGAACCTCGACCTCACTAAAAAGCTCGGGAATAACCTGGAGCTGAGTATTCAGTACGAAGGACGCAAACCCGGAGAAGGCCATACGATTCATACGGGGCGTGCTTCGTTGCGGGCGATACTGTAATCATCATTCTGCCTGACAGAACATGGCGTGCCCGGTATAAAAAAATCTGAAATTTTACGCAAACGAGTTCGGACGCGGAGACAGTGATATTTCAATATATTGCGGAATAAAATGATTTTACCCATGTTTCAACTGGAAAATAAACAGGCTGTTGTTACCGGAGGCGGAAGCGGCATCGGAAGAGCCATCGCAGAATTGTTTGCCGAACGGGGGGCGCATGTGCATATTGTGGATCTGAATGCAGAAAATGCCAACGGCGTAGCAAGGGAAATTGAAAATAAGCAGGGGAAAGTGACCGTGCATACGGCCGACGTATCCGACCAGGCAGCCGTGATAAAACTGTTTTCCGGTATCGGCGCAGTGGATATCCTGGTAAACAGCGCCGGTATTTCGCATGTGGGAAAAGTGGAAACGACCACAGAACAGGACTTTGACAAAATTTACAAAGTGAATGTGAAGGGCGTTTATAATTGCTTGTATGCTGCCGTTCCCATCATGAAAGCAGCGAAAAATGGCGTGATTGTAAACATTGCTTCCATAGCCAATCATGTCGGTCTGGCGGACCGGTTTGCCTATTCTATGAGCAAGGGTGCGGTATACGCCATGACCCTGTCTGTGGCCAAAGATTATTTGCACGAGGGCATCCGCTGCAACTCCATATCTCCCGCGCGGGTGCATACGCCGTTCGTGGACGGATTCATTGCCAAAAATTATCCCGGGAAGGAAAAGGAAATGTTCGAGAAACTGTCCAAATCCCAACCCATCGGAAGAATGGCCAAGACTTCCGAAATCGCCAGCCTGGCCCTGTATCTGTGCAGCGAAGAGTCATCTTTTATTACCGGCACGGATTATCCCATCGATGGCGGTTTTATTACCCTAAACAATTAAGCAGCCTAAAATATTTTGACCATGCAGAGA
>DASRLM010000604.1:0-13163 GCA_035648455.1 Puia sp.
GTGATATACAGTCAGTATCACAAAGGGAAATACCTGGTGGCCTGGAACCCCAAATCCTCTACGGAGAACGAAAGACACAGCGTGGTAGTTAAAAACGGCAAGGGCGAAATACTGGTAAAACAGATTGCGGGCGCCCTGGCCAAACGCATCATCAACTACCTGTCGGTGGGCCAGCAGGTAATACAAAGTGAAGAAATGGGCTTCATAAAATTCGGGTCGCGGGTGGACGTGCTGCTTCCGCCGGGAACGGCGCTGAAGGTTCAGCTAAACCAGGTGGTGCAGGGCGGAGTAACGGTGCTGGCGGAATGGTGAGGGCAGATGTTAGTTAGCGAAGCAGGCCTTTAAAATATGTTTTCCAGTTCCTTTAAAGAAGTAACCGTATAAGTCGCTTTCACCGGTTCTGGATTCTGTATATGATTTACGTAAACCTGGTCCATGCCGGCATTGATCGCGCCCAGAATATCCACTTCCGGCGTATCGCCGATCATAATGCTTTCCCTTTTCTCGGCCCCGGTTTTTAACAGGGCATACTCGAATATTTCGGGATGCGGCTTCAGGCTGTTTGAACTTTCGGAAGTGATCACCTCCCGGAAGAATCCGCCGATGCCGGCGCTTTGCAGTTTTTGGTGCTGCGTTTTTTCGAAGCCGTTGGTGATGAGATGAAGCTGATATTTTTTATCGGTCAGGTATCGGAGAATGTACATGGTGTCGGGAAACAAAAGCGTTTTGGAAGGCAAAACTTCCAGGAAGGCATTCCCCATTTTCCGGGCCAGCGAATCGTCGCCGATTTTAAAATCCAGCAGGGAAAGCGACATGCGTTTCCAGCGCAGTTCGTCCACCCTGATCTGACCGTTCCGGTATTTGTCCCAAAGGCGGTTATTGTGCACCAGATAATTGGAATGAAATATGCCGAAGTCATATACCCCCGCTTTTTCCAGCGAAAGGGAGGCATAAATATCCTGCAGCGCCTCCCGGCTGTTGCTGTCAAAATCCCACAGTGTATGATCCAGGTCAAAGAAAAGATGCCGGTAACGCATGCCGCAATTTACTGCTTGTTGAAACAACCGCATTCCGGAAATTACTGCCATTCATTTTCACCCACCTTCGCTACCACCTTCGCTGAAGCTACGGTGGTTGAAAAAAGCTTCGGCTGGCAAAGCATTTTCAAATCATCAAATTTTCAAATTCCCCGGGTCCCATTCAGCGGGCAAGCCTTAAATTGCACACTATGACCATCGTTATCACCGGCGCCTCCCGCGGCATTGGATTTGCCCTCGCGGAAAGTTTTGCCAAAGAGGGGCATGATCTTTATCTCACGGCCAAAAACGAGGTTAGCCTGTATCATGCGCTCGAATCGCTGATGGGCCGTTTTCCGGATCAGCACATCAGGGCCAAAGCATTCGACCTTGCCATCAAACAGGGCGCCATAGGTTTTGGAAAATGGGTGTTGGATCAGGGAGCAAACGTGGATATCCTCATCAACAATGCCGGAAGTTTTATTCCGGGCAGTATTTATAATGAAGCGGACGGTGTGCTGGAAACGATGCTGGATATTAATTTGTTAAGCGCCTATCATCTTACCCGGGTGTTGCTCCCTTCCATGATGGAGCGTAAAAGCGGTCATATTCTGAATATCTGTTCCATTGCCGCTTTTGCGGCTTATGACAACGGTGGTTCCTACAGCATCAGCAAATTTGCCCTTTCCGGATTTTCAAAAAACCTGCGCGAGGAAATGAAACCTTTCGGCATTAAGGTAACGGGTATTTATCCGGGGGCTATCTATACTGACTCCTGGTCGGCCAGTGGGGTGGATCCCCGCCGGATCATGAAAGCTTCTGATATTGCGGACAGCATCCTGCAGATCACGAAACTTTCGCCCCAGGCCGTGGTGGAAGATCTGGTGATCCGGCCTTTATTGGGGGATTTATGAATTTCTTGACGGTTGACGGATGACGGTTGACGGATCTACGGTGTAAATTTGCACATAAGGGCAGTCAACCCTCCTTCGCTTCGCTTCGGCGGGCAATGCGGTCAGCTGTTAACCGTCAACTGAAATGTTTTTATTTAAACCAGGCATTATCGATTCAATTTTACCTGTCAGGCGTCTTTCTTCCTTATGGCTTTGCCTGCTGATGACCCCGGCAATGGCACAGGTAAACTTTACCACCGTAGCCAACACAAAAGACATGGGCAGATCGGATTATGTCCAGATCCAGTATTCCATAGAAAATGCAAAACAGATTGAAAATCTCGAACCACCCAATTTCCCTGATTTTAACATTGTGCAGGGACCCAGCGAATCCACCGGTACCACCATCGTGAACGGCGCGGTGAGTGAAAATAAATCCATCAGTTTTGTTTTACAACCCAAACGCGCCGGTAAATTCATTATCAAGGGGGCATCCGCTTTGGTTGACGGTCACCAGATGCAATCCGGCCCCGTGACCATCAACGTCAGGAACGTCTCCAGTTACGGAAATCCGTCGCAACCTAATAATTTCAATCCTCTGCCCGATCCGGGATGGCCCTCGGCTGCGCCCGAGGTGGACATGCAGACCGTAATCAAACCCGGAGAGAACGTGGCGGATAAGATCAGGAAGAATTTTTTTATCCGTGTGGAAGTCAGCAAAAAAGACTGTTACCTAGGTGAACCCATCGTGGTAACTTATAAACTCTACTCCAGGCTGCAGTCCGAGTCCCGGGTTATGAAACATCCCTCCCTGAACGGATTCAGCGTATACGATATGCTGGATCCAAACAACGACCAGTCGTCCGTGGAAAAAGTAAACGGAAAGAATTTTACCGTGCATATTATCCGGAGGGCTCAACTGATTGCACTCCAGGCGGGGGACATCGTTCTTGACCCGGTGGAAACAGATAATAATATTTATTTCACGAAGGTTGAAAAGGGGCAGTCGTCCGGACAGGGATTTGGCAGCCTGCTGGACAGGCTGTTTGATCAGGATCCGCGGGGTACAACTTTTTCACAACACCTGACGCTGGATAGCAAGCCGCTGACCGTGCACGTGAAGCCACTACCGGAAAATAGAAAGCCGGCAGATTTTAATGGCGCCGTGGGCAGGTATTCCATCGGGGCAAGCCTGGATTCGAAAGAAATCGATACCGGCGATGCGGCCCTGCTTACGCTAACGGTAAAAGGAGAAGGTAATCTGCCCATGATCAATGCCCCTGCAGTGGATTGGCCGGAAAATATGGCATCTTATGAAGTGAACAGCAAGGAAAACATCAATAAGGCCAATGCTCCGCTCGGCGGGTCCAAAACATACTCATACAGTTTCTCCTGCAACAAACCGGGGCAATATATTTTACCTCCGGTAAAACTCAGTTATTTCGATCCGGCGGCCAATGCCTATAAAACGGTTCAGACCGATCCCGTGCATATTCAGATCGGTCATTCGGGCAAAGGGAAATCTTCCCCGGCTCCGGTATTATCCCTTCCGACCATACTGATCGCCGGCGGATGGGCAAAGAATATTTTATGGATCATTGGCGGTATTTTAGTCGGCGCCCTGGGCATTTATATTTTGATGCGAAAAAAGCGGATGATCGGAAAGGCTCCTGTTTCGATTCATAAGGAACCGGTTGCCGTGCCGGTTGAACCAGTAAAACCGCCCGAACCCATTGTCGATCCTTTACGGGAATCAAAAGAACTGGCAGGTACCGGCGATTATGGGAAATTTTATACCTCGGTGAACCGGACTGTCTGGAAAACCCTTTCTGATAAACTGCAATTGCCCGCAAGCGAACTGAATAAGTTCAATATATCTGCCCGTCTCCGGTCCGATGGATGGGATGATGAAGAGATCATGCAACTGAGAAACCTGCTGAATGAATGTGAAATGAAATTATACACGCCCCATTACGATAGCTCGGATGTGGCCCGTACACTGGAGGAAGCCGAACGGGCGATTAACGCCATCACTTCCTGAAAATTACTTTGGCCCCAATGTTCCATCAACCATCCACTATCAACCATCAACTGAATTAAACGAATCCTATTCCGTATACTTATACCCCACTCCCCTGACCGAGTGGAAATACTTTGGATTGCGGCTGTCATCTTCAAAATATTTTCTGAAATTCAGGATGAAATTATCAATGGTGCGGGTATTCGGGTAAACCTGGTATCCCCAAACCGCCTGAAGGATCTTCTCCCGTTTCACCACTTCATTTTTATGTTCTATGAGCAGTTTGAGCAGCATGGTTTCCTTTTTACTCAGCCGGAACCTTTCGTTTTTTTTGTTAAAGGCTTCCTGGGCCTTAAAGTCAATCCCGTTCTTTCCGAAAAAATAGTTGTCGGGGGTAGAATGTTTTTCCTGCAGCTTTTGATTCTTATCGATGAGTTTGTGTACCCGCAGCAGCAGCTCTTCCAGGTTAAACGGTTTGGTCAGGTAATCATCGGCGCCTTTTTTCAAACCGAGTACGCGGTCGGCACTCGTATTTCGGGCGCTGAGCATAAGGATCGGAACGGGGTTCTGCTGTACGCGGATCGTTTCAGCTACGTTAATCCCGTCAATACCGGGAAGCATCACATCCAGGATCAGCAGGTCGAAGTATTCGGACTTCACTGCTTTCAGGGCTTCATTGCCGTCATAGGCAGATGTAACCTGGTAGTTTTCCAGTTCCAGATTGAGCCGCAGGGCATCATGCAGATTTTTCTCGTCTTCTACCAGCAAAATGGATTTTCGCGCAGATTCCGTCATGACCGGGTTATATTGAATTGGACTGTAAAAATACTGCCCTCTGGCTGATTGGAGGAAATGTTGATGGTCATCTTATGGTCGCGGGCTATTTTACTCACTAAGTATAGGCCAAGTCCTGTTCCCTGTGTGGTGCGGGTATCTTCGTTTCCGACCCGGTAAAATTTCTGGAAGATCCGTTTGCGTTCTTTTTGCGGTATGCCCGCCCCTTCATCTTTCACTTCCAGCAACCCTTTGTTGTCCTTATTTTTCAGGCTGACGGAGACCAGCGAATCAGGAGTGGAGTATTTAACCGCATTTTCGATGAGGTTATTTACCAGGATCCGCATCAGCAGCGGATCTCCGGTAAATTCGATTTCGGGGGTGATTTCCGTATGCCAGGGTTTCCCGGGAAACCGGGTGATGAAATCATGACTGGAATCGCTTACGATTTTGGACATGTCCAGTGTTTCCTTATCAAATCGGTAAAAGCCGCCTTCCAACTGCGCCGAAATCAGGATATTGCCCGTCAGGTTATTGAGCCTGTTAATTTCCTGCAGGGACGAATTCAGGAGCTTTACTTTCTGGACCTCGGTCAGATCGCGCTTTAACAGGGTCTCCAGGTTTAACCGGGCAATGGAAATGGGGGTTTTTAATTCATGGGTAATGGCCATCATAAAATTCTGCTGCTGCCTGTGTATGCGGTTCTGCCGCAGAATAGCCGAATACAGAAAGACGGCCCCCACTAAAATGACGATCAGGATAAACAGCCCCTCGCCGATATAGCTTGCTGTTCTCCGGTCCCGTTCGCTGTATATCTTTTCTGCTTTTTGAATATAGTTGATTTCGTCGTGGGTGAGCAGACTGAGTTTGTATCCGTCATTTGCCTGTTCTGGATATTCAGGGCAATGTACCACCAGCCGAATGCGGCGATGATATAAAGGAGCAGAAACCAGTAAACCAGGTTCGGCCGGTTAATGCGCTTATTTTTATACCTGTTTATAGCTATCATGCCGCACCGTTTTAGCTTTTGCATCCGCTGTCAGCGGATCTTTTCCAGCCGCAAACCTGCGCTCAGGATATTTTTCAGCGGATCCTCCCGCATGAGCTGCTCCATGATAAAATGATAGGTGCCGGTTTTCCGGAATCTGGTCCCGGGCTGGATGATGATGCGGGTATCATAAATATCATCCATGGCCGTTCCGTTCCATCCTTTTTCGTTGCTGGCCAGCAAAAGGTCATATTCGCCCGTTTTTGGATGCGTTGCTCCCGGTTCATACACTGCCGCCCGTACATACAGGTTGTTGAAATGATAAGCATCGGTATGCCGGAGCACGATGTAGATATTATACAGGGAAACCGTATCCGTAATGGTAAAGGCGATATCCGGTTTTATGGAAGATGGCCATTGGTGCTCGGGCATTATAACGCTTTTTTCAAATGTTCCGGTGGTCCAGGAACAGGAGCACACGAGAAAACAGATCAGCCCAAATAAAATTATTCTTTTCACGGCAGGCATCCGGGGTTATAATACATTCAATATTTGTTCTTTGGCTTTTTCCAGTTCATCCTTCATCAGTACGACACATTTCTGAATGGTCACATCGTAGGCTTTGGACCCGGTGGTATTGATTTCCCTTCCGATCTCCTGTAGAATAAAAGAAAGCTTTTTTCCCTTGCTGTCCTCCGGTTCGGCCAGCACCTCTTTAAAATAGGCGCAATGGTTTTTGAGGCGGACCTGTTCTTCACTGATGTCGATCTTTTCCAGGTAGTAGATCATTTCCTGTTCCAGCCGGTTGCTGTCATAGTGATCCTTGCCCACATGTTCTTCCAGCAGTTTCTCGAGTCCGTCCCGTATTTTCTGCTGACGCAGGGGCTGGAGTTTTAATATTTCTTCCTGTTGAATGGAAATGTTGTTGATGCGGAGGATCAGATCGTCTTCCAGTACCCTGCCTTCGTTCAGGCGATGGACGTTGAGGTCATCAATGGCCATCAATACCACTTTTTTGAATTGTGTCCATTCTTCTTCGGTAAGTGTATCTCCGGTCGGGGTGATTACTTCGGGGAGTTTCACCAGGGTGCTCAGGATGGCCGAAGGATCCAGGGAAAGTTCTTTGGACAATTCCGCAAGGGCTTTGTAATATGCCTTGGCCAGATCAGTATTGATGGTAACGGGTTTTGCGTTTCCGGTTTGTTTGAGGTTGATGCTGCAATCCAGCGACCCGCGTCCCAGTTTCTCGGAAAGCAGTTTCCGGATGTCGAATTCATAGGGTTTCAGGAAGCCGGGTAATTTCAACTGCAGTTCAAACTGTTTTCCGTTCAAAGATTTTACGTCCACCAGAAAAGTCTTGCCACCTACGGTTTCTTCCGCCCTGCCAAAACCCGTCATCGATTTTACCATAATGATCTTGTTTATGACGGAAAGGTAATAAATTATATGAGCGTATGAAGACCAAGCTTATGGTAGAATTCCTTTTTGCTCATCTCTATCATTTCACCGGGTAAAAGGGAATCGATGCTGATATTGGAAATGCGGTATCGCAGCAATCGCAAGGTAGGAAACCCCGCGGCTGCAGTCATTTTCCTTACCTGCCTGTTCTTCCCTTCGTTAAGGATCAGCCTGATCCAGGAGTCGGGAATATTCTTCCGGAACCGTATCGGCGGATTTCTTTCCGGAACCGGCGGTGCTTCCGGGAAGGATTCGGCTTTTGCTTTCCGGGTACCGTATTTTTTTCCATCCAGCGAAATGGTTACCCCTTTTCTCAGGGCATCCAGCGCCTCCGGGGTAATGCTTCCTTCCACCTGTACCCAGTATTCCCTTTCGTGCGCGAAAGAAGGATGAAGGACCTGGTAATTCAGGGATTTGTCGCTGGTGAGCAAAAGCAATCCCTCGCTGTCGTAATCCAAACGGCCCAGGGGATAAACGTCTCCCGGAACCTTAAAAAAATCCTTGAGGCAGGCCTTCCCGTTTTCGGGGGTAAACCCGGAAATTACCTGAAAAGGTTTGTATGTAACGAAATAGGTGTTCACGTGAATTCGATGAAAGCGTTGCGCACAAAGGGTTTCAAAAGATTGTAAAAAATAAAAAGCCCCGCTGGCGGCGAGACTTTTACTATTTGGATGGGTTAGTAAGTACAGGGAAATAAATTTCCCTACACAATATTAGAAATAATTTTGTCGATCTGGAAAAATATCCCAATAAATTTTATGCACAATTTTTTTTAGAGTGTGGAAAAGCACTTTAATGTAGGTTTACGCTAAATTTTTCTCCCATGCAATTTCCTTCCCCGGTGTCGTTGTCCTGGTTATCTGAATTTCTTGGGGCCTCCCTGATCGGTGATGCAAAGGCATCTGCTACCGGCATCAATGAGATCCACAAAGTTGAAAAAGGCGATCTTGTTTTTGTGGATCATCCGAAATATTATGATCAGTGCCTGCGTTCTGATGCTTCTTTCATCATCATCAATCAGGTGGTGGAATGCCCGCCGGGCAAAGCTTTGCTGATAGTTGAAGAACCCTTCGAAGCTTATCTGAAAATTGTAAAACACTTCAGGCCCTTTGAACCGGCAGTTCACATGATAAGTCCCGGCGCAAGGATCGGCAGCACTTCTTTCGTCTATCCGGGGGCCTTTATCGGCAATCACGTACAGATCGGGGAGAACTGCGTGATCCATCCCCAGGTGAGTATCCTGGACCATTGCATCATCGGCAACGGGGTGGTGATCCAGGCCGGCACGGTGATCGGTTCCGACGCTTTTTATTATAACACGAAAAAGAACCGGGAAGTATGGTACAAAAAGATGCTCAGCTGCGGAAGGGTGCTGATCGGGGATGATGTGGAGATCGGCGCAGGCTGTACCATTGACCGGGGAGTTACCAACGATACCGTGATCGGGAAAGGATGCAGACTGGATAATATGATCCACATCGGTCACGATACCGTGCTGGGTAAAAATTGTCTGATCGCGGCACAGGTAGGAATTGCCGGAGCCGTGGAAATCGGGGACGGGGTTATTTTATGGGGACAGGTTGGTGTAAGCAAAACCCTGCGCATCGGCGATCAGGCCGTTGTACTTGCGCAGAGCGGGGTGGGTGGTGATCTCGAAGCCGGTAAAATCTATTTTGGAACGCCCTGCGACGAAGCATCTGTAAAAAAACGGGAACTCGTCTGGGTTAAAAGGATTCCGGAATTGTGGAAGAAGGTGATGGGATAAAGGGATGACGGTTGACGGATGACGGACATTATGTGAATCATCAGGCCTAAATTCAGTTACCCTGTTGCACCTGAATTCCGTCATCCGTCAACTGTCATCCGTCAACAAGAAAATCAGCAAAACCTTTACTCCGGATTATAGTCATACGGCACCAGCTCCGCCAGCTTCTTCCAGGCCCAGTAGCCCATATTGGTGACTTCGGACTGCTCGTAGAAATAACCATTCTCTTCTATAGAAAATCCTTCGGGGATGTCCAGTGCGGAGATCTGGATTCTGGCGCTGAGCGGAAATTTGTTTTTAATCAGGTAATCTTTGTCCGGTACCCGGTTTTTATATTTTATCCGGATGCGGCCCTTCAGACCGATATCTACGGTTGCACTGTCCAGGGAATAAAAACCGGAGTCGTATGGATTTTCCAGTTCGGTCCCTTTCTCCGGATTTGCAGAATCAAGGGTTTCAATCTCAAATCCCTCGTCCTTCAGGGTACTGTCGTACCAGCTTCTCATAAAATGTAAACGCGATCCGATATAAGCAAGGTAGCGGTTCTTTTTCCAGATTTCCTGCTGATCGGTTGTGCCCGTCAGTTCTTCAAATAAGGGATAGCCGGTATAGCTGCTGATGTGCGTGTCGTAATGATTCACGAAAGAATCCAGTTGGTAGTGGATCTTATAACCCAGGGCCTCATTCACGATCAGCAGTTGTTCTTTGGCTTTTACTTTCAGCCTGTTGCTTTTCTTATAATAATAAAACAGAAGGGCATCCTTATTCATGATGGTACACTGGGCCGCGTGACTGCTGGTGCCGATGAAATTCTCCAGAAAGAAATCCCCGTACCGGGCCCATCCATCCCTGAGTGCACCCCCGCCGGTAACTACCACTTCGGTCATGCTTTTGTCCTCCTCTTTCAGAAGTACATTGAGCGAATCCTTTTCCTTATTGGTATTGCTTACGCGTAAGACCTGGGTTTCATACCCCGTATAGGAAATAACCAGGTCATAACCGCCGTTTGCCATCCGCAGGGAGAAATTACCCTCATTATTCGAAATGGTACCGGTGGTGGTATTCTGGCAAAACACGGAAGCGCCTGCCAGTGGATTGCCGGATTTGGAATCTGTGACCCTGCCCTGAATGCTGAATGTTTTTTCCTGGGTGAATGCGGTGGACACCAAAAAAATGGCCATGCAACTGAAGAGGAGCGGTTTGATCATGGGAATATCCGGTTTAATGAGCCGATCAGATTTCACAAAATAGAACGAAATACCGGGTAAAGGAAATATGCGCTTGTTAAATTCTTCCGGGTTCACCGGATAACTCCATCTGTTAATTTACCATTAGCCGGGTGGTATATTTTTAAGGTAGCGGGCACAGGCATTCCGGATCGAATTTTCCAGCGGTGTAAATTGAAATCCCGGCAGTGTTTTTAACAACTTGCTGTTATCAAAAACACTTTTTTTCCGGGCGATGGCTGCCGTTTCCCGCGTAAGCAAAGGTTTTTTTCCGTTGAAGAAAGATTTTAATTTTTCGGCCCTCCAGGCGATACCGGCAAGAAAAGGAGTTGCTTCTTTTGACGGGTGATTTTTTTGGAACCCGTCTGCCATGCGGTTGAACAAATGCCGGTAATCCCAGTTTTCCGCGCTGACGATAAACCGTTCACTACGGATCTGTGATTCCATCAGCAACACAACTGCCCGGGCCAGATCTTCCACATCCACAAAGCCGTTACTTCCCCTGATATACCAGGGGAACTGCTGATAAGCTGTTTTAAAAATGGCACTGCTGCCCTTGTTCCAGTCGCCATACCCTAAAATGGTGGACGGATTTACAATAATGGGTGTTAAGCCTTCCCCCATACCGCGCCATACTTCCATTTCCGCATAATATTTACTGATGGCATAATTTGACTGACGATAACCATGCTCCCATCTTTTTTCTTCGTTGATCATTTCTGCATGATCCGATCGCCCCAGGGCACCTACAGAACTGATGTGTATGAAATCCGGAATATTATTTGACACGGCTGCATTGACAAGGTTTGCCGTTCCCTCAATATTTACTTTCCATAATTTATTCCGGTCAGCGGGATAAAACGAAACCAGGCCAGCGGCATGGATGACGCAGTTGCAGTCTTTCATATGGTCGTCCAGACATACCACATCCAGGATATCCCCCGAAACCCATTCCACCTTTGCTGCTATTTCAGGCGACAGATAAAATGGAACGGCATGATGGTCCCTTCTCAGGGCCCGGACAGGATATCCGCGCTGTACAAGTTCAGTAAGAAGGTATGATCCGAGAAAGCCGGTTCCGCCGGTGAGAAAGATCATGGAGAAATTTGATAATTTGATAATTTGATAATTTGAAAATGCGGGGATGTGAAACTGCACACATGAATAAATGCATCGATTTTCAATAAGATGTTTTTCATTTTCAAATTTTCAAATCGGCATCCGCCTCCGCTAAAGCTTCGGCGGACAGGGCATTTTCAAATTACTCCCCTGTACTCAAAAAATCCCCGCCCCACCTTTCTTCCCAAATTACCCTGTTCCACTTTTAATGCCTGGAGTGGGGAAGGTTTCAGACGTGCGGGCATTCCCAGGGCCTCATAGAGGGAACAGCTTACGGTATAATTGATGTCATTCCCTATCAGGTCCATTAAATGGAAGGGCCCCATTTTAAAACCTGCAGCTTCGGTGAGCTTGTCGATCGTTTCCGCATCCGCAACATCATTTTCAATCAACCTCAGGGCTTCCAGGTAATAGGGTCGGGCCACGCGGTTCACGATAAAACCAGGTGCATCTTCACAGATTACGGGGGTCTTGCCCATTTGAATGGCCAGGTCCCGGATTCTCCGGATGCTGCTTTCAGAAAGATGGCTGGTCCTGACGATCTCCACCAGTTTCATCCGGGGGGCCGGATTGAAAAAATGCATGCCGATGATCCTTTCCGGGAAGCCGGTTTGTCCGGCAATTGTTTTTATGGAAAGAGAAGAGCTGTTACTCGCGAATAAAGTTCCGGGACCGTTGATTTTTTCAAGTTCCGCAAAGAGTGCAGACTTAGCCTCTGCTTTTTCTATAATGGCCTCCAGTATGATTCCGGCCCTGCACTCATTTAGATCATTGGTAAAACGGATACGGTCAAATATGACTTTTTTTTCCGCATCGCTGATCCGGTTTTTAGCTTCAAGCTGTTGCAGGCCGGCTTCAATATGCGCAGATGCTTTCGAAAGCATGGCCGGCTGGACATCATATAAAATAACGGAAATGCCGTGTTGCGCTGCCGCTTCAGCAATGCCCGAACCCATGGTTCCTGCTCCGCAAACACATAAAAGATCAGGCATGGGTGATGGGCGTGATTTGAATGATTAAAGGTACGGTAGTCATCCAAAAACCATCCAAACTATTCTTAAATTTGGACAATGGAAAAGAAAATCATCAATACCCCGGACGCTCCCGCTCCCATAGGACCCTACAACCAGGCAGTGCAGGTTGGTCAAATGTTATTTCTCTCCGGACAGGTGGCCATCAATCCCCAAACCGGCAAACTGGAAACTGCGGATATCCAAACGGAAACCCACCAGGTGATGCACAACCTCAATGCGGTACTGCAGGCAGCAGGCATGGATTTCAGCCACGTTGTAAAGACAACCATTTTTTTATCCGACATGGATCTTTTTTCTTCCGTAAACGAATGGTACGGGAAATATTTCTCGGGTAATTTTCCTGCCCGGGAAACGGTTGCGGTTAAAACCCTTCCAAAAAATGCTCATGTGGAGATCAGTATGATTGCCGTTCTTGGTTGACCGTTGACGGTTGACCGACTTCAGGCGCGAATTCGCAATAAAAGGCCGTCAACTGTCAACTGTCAACCATCATCCGACCACCCCCAATTCCTTCCCCATTTTCACAAACGCTTCCACGGCCCTATCCAGATGTGTCTTTTCATGGGCGGCGCTCAGCTGTACGCGGATCCGTGCCTGTCCTTTGGGAACAACCGGAAAGAAAAATCCAATCACATAAATGCCCTCATCCATCAGTTTCGCTGCAAATTCCTGGGCGATCACGGCATCATACAGCATGATGGGAACGATGGGATGATCACCTGGTTTGATATCGAATCCGGCAGCTGCCATTTTAGCGCGGAAATATTTTGTATTGAATTCGAGGCGGTCGCGCAGGGCCGTACTTTCTTCCAGCATCTCCAGGATCGCAATGGATGCCGATGTGATGGAGGGGGCCAGGGTGTTGGAAAA
>DASRLM010000605.1:0-5620 GCA_035648455.1 Puia sp.
GTCCATGGATATTTTCGTGTTGAATTTATAATAATAGGTGGGCCTTACGCCCTGGATGGCCGCTTCCGATCCCACCCAGTAAAAGCTGGCCGACAACATGCCCTGTTTTTCCGCCAGTACCCAGAGGGGCGTTCCGCCATACCAGGAACTGTCCTGCACCGCCGATTTATTTCCAATGGAATAGGAGGCGTCTTTGGCCGGGTCGTAGAAGGAGTTGTCCACCAGTCCGTGGTGTGCGGGATATAATCCGGTGACAATGGTATAATGATTCGGAAAGGTGAGAGAAGGAAAAGAAGATTGCAGATAGGCTGCTTCCACGCCTTCTTTCCGTAGCCGCAGCAGGTTGGTTGCATGGTATTTGTCCGCCAGGTCGTACCGGAATCCATCAGCCGAAATAAGGATCACATAAGGTTTTTTTAACTGATCCGGCCGGTTGAATCTGCCAGGAACAATTTGCTGCGCGGTATCCTGGGCCTGCAGCGCGCCGGTAAAGAAAAAAAGCGCTGATAAAAAAACGGAGATTTTCATCATGCTAAGATATGGTCCATAAAAAAGGCCCGCTCTTGAAAGAGCCGGCCGTTGCTAACCTATGAAAAACACCAACCTCAAATATCGGCATTGCAGATTTTTAATTTTAAACAAATCGGTAAACTCGGGAAATGTCGGGGTCTATGGTCTGTTTCCGTTGCGTCTTTGCGTTCTGAGTTCGCGACGCTCCATTTCTTTTTGGACGAAAACACCAAATTCCTTTTCTGATTTGAAAAAAGTATTCACTTTTTCGGCCGAAAGAACCTGGTTGAACTGGCCGTTGTATTTTTTCCGGATGCCCAAAATGGCTTCATCCAGGTCTATTTCACTTTGATTATTCTTTGTGGCATTTTGACGCGTCTGCCTGAGTTCGGCGGCGTACAGGTTGTAAATCGGCCAGAATTTCTGGGCCTCTTCCGGACTGAGATCCATTTTTTTGGTGATGTAAGCGATCTTGAGCGCCTCCAGCCTGTTGCCATTCTGTGCCTGAACCCCGAAACCTGCTATAATGAAAAAAATATAAAGTAAAAATTTCTTCATTCCGTGTTAGTTTATGGTCTGTTTTTGGTCCGGCAGATCAGGACGGTATTGTTCCAGCTCCGTATCCGAAATATTGCTCAGCAAATCACTGATGTCGTTGTCACTGAAATCCACAGAGGCTGTTGCCGGCGCGGCGCCGGGTCCCCAGTGCACGTCGTGGGCATCCAGGTAATTCGCCATTTCCTGATCACTGACATTGGTCAGTGCGGTTAAAGGATCCGTGCCCGTTTTGTGCAGGGCAAGGTATGTGGTTGTGGCTACTACGCCCGTTACGAGAGCGGCCACGGCATATTTCATCAGACGGCTGCGGAAGGGAACCAGTTTTGCTTTGGAGGCAGTTGGCTTTATGGAATGAATGGCTGTTTGCGGGGTTTTGGCCCTGAAATCCTGAAAATAATGATCAGGAATCTGATAAGGCGTTTTTTTGTCGTGTCCCGCCAGCAGGGGAGAAAGGGATGCCAGTTCAGCCAGCGGATTTTCTTCCGTAAAATCTGTTCCGGTATTCGCCGGGTTGAGATCCTGTAAATCACCGGACCCTGACAAAGGATGGGCTCCCTGATGAATGCTGGCCAGTAAAAGCTCAGGAAAGTGCTCAAAATAGCCTGCCGGAACGCCATACGGCTGGGCCGTGGTTCCGTGTTTACCCAGTATCGGTGCGATTCCGGATAACTCAGTTTCTATTTCATTTTGCCTTTTCATGGGTTCCAATAAGACTCAGCATGAGCCCCAAAGTTTAATGATTCAGGATAAAATCCTCAATTTTTTTCGCTGCATGGTGATAGGACGCCTTCAGGGCCCCTGCCGAAGTTTCCAATACCCTGCTCATTTCTTCGTAGGACATTTCATCATAGTATCGTAAATTAAATACAACGCGCTGTTTGTCAGGTAATTGCTGAATAGCCAGTTGTAATTTCCATTCCAGTTTACCGGCATCAAAATCTTTATCCGCCCTGATTTTATTGCTCAGTCCGCTTTCTACATCGCTTAGGGAAACCGAAGCCCGTTTTTTTTGCTGTTCCAGAAAAGTAAGGCATTCGTTGGTGGCGATCCGGTAGAGCCAGGTATAGAGCTGGGCGTCTTCCCGGAAATTGGCCAGGGCATTCCAGACCCGGATGAACACATTCTGCATCACGTCGTTGGAATCATCATGATCCACCAGCATGCGGCGGATATGCCAGTAAAGCCGTTCCTGGTATTTTCTGACAAGGATATTGAATGCTTTTTCTTTGGTGGCCTCCCCGCGGAACAGGGCCAGTAATTCAGTATCCGTTGTTTGTTCCGTCATCCGATAGATCAGGTTAGTAACTGTATACGGGAAATTGGACTATTTATTTTTCCGGGAGATGGCTTTTTCAGCCGCCTGCACAATGTGCACCGCATCGAGCCCGTATTTTTCGAGCAATTGGGCCGGCGTGCCGCTTTCTCCGAAAGTATCCTTCGTACCTACGTATTCCTGGGGAATGGGATTATTTTTTGCGGCTACCTGCGCGATGCTGTCGCCCAGTCCCCCGATGATGTTGTGTTCTTCCGCAGACACGGCGCATCCGGTTTTCTGAATGGACTTCAGAATGGCATCGGCATCCAGGGGTTTGATGGTATGGATGTTAATGACCTCGGCGGAGATGCCTTTTTCTCTCAGTATTTTTTCCGCTTCCAGGGCGATCCAGACCAGGTGCCCGCAGGCGAAGATGGAAACGTCTTTTCCTTCCGTCAGTTGCTGTGCCTTGCCGATTTTGAATTCCATACCGGCAGTAAAGATGGGCCATACCGGTCTTCCGAAACGGAGGTACACCGGACCCACGTAATCGGCGATGGCTATGGTTGCCGCCCTGGTCTGCGCATAGTCACACGGCACGATCACGGTCATTCCCGGAACCATTTTCATCATGCCGATGTCTTCCAGGATCTGGTGGGTGGCGCCATCTTCGCCCAGGGTGAGACCCGCATGGGATGCACAGATCTTTACATTCTTTCCGGAATAGGCCACGGACTGCCGGATCTGATCATACACCCTGCCCGTTGAAAAATTGGCAAAGGTAGTGGTATAGGGAATCTTGCCGCCGATGGTCATCCCGGCAGCGATGCTGATCATGTTGGCTTCTGCTATGCCGCACTGGATAAATCGTTCCGGAAATTCTTTGATGAACTGATTGAGTTTAAGGGAACCTGCCAGATCCGCAGTGAGGGCCACCACATTTTCGTTCTTTCTGGCTATTTCCACGATGCCGTCTCCAAATCCGCTTCTGGTATCTTTTTGTCCTGTTACTGTGATCATTGTTTTTGCTGCTTGTATAAAATAGGTTAATACTTAATTCAGTTCGGAGAATTTGCTGTTGTAAAACGTTTCGTCCATTTTTATTTTCTGTTCCCAGCGCCAGGCGGTGGACAGCATGTCTTCCAGTGTAAATTTCGGGTTCCAGCCCAGTTCGTTGCGGGCCAGTTCGTTGTTGGCATAAATAGCCACCACATCTCCCTGTCGGCGCGGGCCGATGGTATAGTTCAGTTTAAGTCCGCTTACCTTTTCAAATGCGTGGATGGCTTCCAGTACGGTCACCCCATTTCCACTGCCGAGGTTAAAGACTGCACATTGCTGGGTTGCCTTGCCGGCAATGAGGTATTGAAGTGAAAGCGTATGGGCATGGGCGATATCGCAAACATGGATAAAATCCCGGAGGCATGATCCGTCGCGGGTCGGATAGTCGTCTCCGAATACCTGCATCTGGGGCAGTTTTCCGACGGCAGTCTGGGTAATGGCAGGCACCAGGTTGGCGGGTCTGCCGATGGGCAATTCCCCGATCAGGCCGGAGGGATGGGCGCCCACAGGATTGAAATAACGGAGGAGAACGGCCTTCAGGTCCACTGATTTATAAAATTCGTTGATGATCTGTTCCCCCATTTGTTTGGTATATCCGTAAGGCGATTCAGCCGGTTTTGGCGGCGTGGTTTCCGACACCGGTATTTCGTCAGGATTTCCGTATACGGTGCAGGACGAAGAAAAAACAAAATAGGGGATCTTGAATTCCTGAACGCATTTGAGCAGGTTGATCAGGCTCTGCAGGTTGTTCTCGAAATACATCAGGGGATTTTCCACGGATTCCCCGACCGATTTAAAAGCCGCGAAATGGATGATGCCGGCAATGTCGGGATTCTCATGAAAGATGGCGTAGCTGTCATCAAAATTGCAAAGATCCACTTTGTAGTTCTTCACTTTCTTCCCCGAGATCTTCTGCACGCCTTCGAGGATGCGCGGATTGGACCGGGAGTTGTTATCCACGGAGATCACGTCAAATCCATTTTCGAGGAGATCGATGATGGTGTGGGAGCCGATGTAACCGCAGCCACCGGTGACAAGAATTTTTTTCATGGTTAACGTGTAAATTAGGTGTTGATCAAATCCAGCAGGTATTGTCCGTACCCGCTTTTCAGCAGGGGTTGAGCGATGGCTTTTACCTGTTCCTTCGAAATAAATTTTTTCCGGTAAGCAATTTCTTCAATGCAGGCGATCTTGATGCCCTGCCTTTGTTCTATCACCTGTACAAACTGGGTTGCCTGCATCAGGGAATCAAAAGTTCCCGTGTCCAGCCAGGCCGTGCCCCTGTCCATAATGGACACTTTTAGTTTTCCCCTATTCAGATATTCTTTGTTTACATCGGTGATCTCATATTCTCCGCGCGGACTCGGGGTGAGTTTTCTGGCGATCTCCACCACGGCATTGTCGTAAAAATAAAGACCCGGCACGGCGTAGCTGCTTTTTGGTTTCGCGGGTTTTTCTTCAATGGAAACCGCTTTCATGTCCGCATCGAATTCCACCACGCCATAACGTTCGGGGTCGCTCACGTGATAGGCATAAACGATTCCGCCGTCAGGATGGGTGTTTGCCATCAGCTGATCCCCCAGTCCGGACCCGTAAAAGATATTATCCCCCAGCACCAGGGCCACGCAGTCTTTTCCGATAAAATCCGCCCCGATCACAAAAGCCTGGGCGAGCCCGTTGGGCAATGGCTGCTCGGCATAGGTGATGGTTAAACCCAGCCGGGAACCATCCCCGAATAATTTAATAAAAAGTGGCAGGTCATGCGGCGTTGAAATGATCAGTATCTCCCGGATTCCGGCCATCATTAAAGTGGACAACGGGTAATAGATCATGGGTTTATCGTACACCGGCATGATCTGTTTGCTGATGGCAAAAGTGATTGGATGTAAACGCGTTCCCGATCCGCCGGCCAGAATAATTCCCTTCATAGAAATGTTTAAAACCGGCGCAAAGTAGCTAAAAATCATCACATATGCTGAATTGAAAGGATGACCGTTGACGGATGACGGATGACGGTATTCAGGTGCGAATTCGCAATTAAAGGCGGTCATCCGTCATCCGTCAACGGTCATCCCTTATTTCCGGATTAACACCAGAATATAATAAACAATTGCCGAGAAAAGCGCGCTGACGGGAATGGTGAGGATCCAGGCCCAGAGCAGGTTGATGGTTACTCCCCAGCGTACGGCAGAGAGCCGCTTGGTAGCGCCTACGCCAATGATTGATCCGGCAATGGTA
>DASRLM010000606.1:0-4650 GCA_035648455.1 Puia sp.
ATATAATACCCATCAAACCAAATGGCTTGACTGGAACGTATTGTTTCAACCGGGGGCAAATAATGTCGCGCGGCTCCAGTATATGAACTACCTGCAGCAATATGTTACGGACTATATAAATCAATACAACACCACCAACAATCTCCATTTCGTGGTTTCTCAGACTTATATTTATTGTCCCTGCGATTCCCTGTTGTATAATTTTAGCGTTACGCCCCTGTTTGCGAGCGGACAGGCTCCCAATCCGCCCATTCCCCCAGGCAGAGGCCAGGGAGGCAGCGGAGATGCCGTACAATATACCAATCTGAATAATTCAATTACGATCGACAGTATAACACAGCTTATGAAACCTGTTGATACAACCGGAATAATTAGCCTGGGCAGCTTTTCCGTGGATACTTCCAAAACCCTGGCGATTATGGATACCGGCCTCGATAGCGCTTTGTATATTGACCATTTCAATGGATTATTATGGAAGGCCCCCGGCGGAAATACCATCCGGAATTTCCTATGGTTTAATAATGGCCGGTACCTCGACTATTATGCAGACGATGATCAGTTTAAACATGGATCAGCAGTTACCACCATCGCCCTGCAGGCGTTGGAAAAATCCTTTGACAAAAGACCTATGATGCCGCGCGTGATGGTGCTGAAAGTTTTGGACAACAACAGGATCGGGAGCACATTCACCGTTAGTTGCGCTTTAAGTTATGCTGTTCAAAATCAGGCAACCCTCGTCAATGCCAGCCTGGGATATTACAGTTCCGGTGATGTGGATTCCGTTTTGCGTCACTACGTGGGTCTGTGCCATACTGCCGGGCCAAAACCGATACCCCTACTGGCAGCAGCGGGAAATCTTCCAGGTGTTCATAATCCGCCGCTATGCGGGAACACCGACAAGCACAACGAGCTGACTCCTTCCCGGCTGTTTTTCCCTGCCTGTTTCACCGCATCATTCCCGAATGTGATCAGCGTTACCGGACTTCAAAACCCGCAACTGTCCTGCTTCTATCAGAACTATTCAAATACGTACGTGTCTGTCGGGGTTGAAAATATTCCCGCTTCCGGTCCAAACTGCTGCGCATTTCAGCTTCCTTTCCTTTTGTCAGGATATGAAGGCTCCTCCTTTGCCACACCAGTTGTCAGTGGAAAAATAATGGGTTGTTTACTGGAAACGCTACCCGGGACTGTTCCCCCGGATTGCCTGGATAAAATAAGCAAGACCCCAACCCAGCCATCGCCCCAGGATGTAACCATTGATGGGCGGTATATTATTTATAAGACCCCATGATGCCTGTACATGCTTAAGCATTTATTGATCCTTGCCGGTTGCCTGATGCTAAAACCCGCTTTCTGTGGCCAATGCCCCGGCAGGGATTATCTGTGGAACAGGATCGTGTATCTCCGGGATTCATCCGGAATTCCCGCAGGGGTTCAGTTGGGTGAATTGATGTTGTATGGACGGGAAATGCAGGATTGTCCTTACCGGAATGACTCCACCCATGCCCTGTTGCTGTCACGGATCGGATGGTTGTTTTCTTTACAAAAAGATTTTGCCCGGGCCATTGAATTTACATTAAACGCCATCGACATCATTCAGCGGCATACCCGCAAACCGGAAATTAATGAATCGCATCTTATCAAATATTATAACAACCTGGAGATCCTGTATGATTCAACCGGTCAGGAAAAACTTAAAACGGCGGCGATGGACAGCTGCATCTCCCTATCGGTGAAATGGAATGCCGGATATCCGTTCTCCATTAAATACATCAATTGGAAGATCCAATATCTTTTTGAAAAAGGAGATTATTCCAATTGCTTGAATTATATATCCCTGGGTGAAGATATGGCCGGCAAGGCCGGATATCTTCCGGAAGATGCTTACTTCTATGCCAGCTGGAAAATCAACGCGCTCATTTTTCAGAATAGATATGAAGAGGCAGACAGATGGGTAGAAGAATCACTCCGGGAATCCCGTGGATCCGGAAATAAGACGAACCTGGGAAGCCTGCTGGGATTAAAAGCAAATATTGCAGAAGAAAGAGGCATTCCTGCCGAAGCCATTCTATATGCCAGGCAGTCTTTGTTTTACGATCATAAAGCAGCAAACTATTCCGGATGTGCAGGAACATGGAATAACCTGGGTTACAAATTGTATTTCTTAAAGCTGCACCAAAATGACAAGGCCTTAGTTTGTTATAAGGAAGCATTGAAATATGCGAATGCCAATGATTCTGTTTATATCCTGGACAATATGGCGAACGTCTATGTACAGCAGGGGGCCTTTGATCAGGCATTTTATTTTTTTGCACAGGCCTTCCATAAAATACATCCGGGAACGGATGAAACGAACCTGCTGAATAATTCCGGGGATGATATCCTGAACAAGACAAATGCGGAATTTATCATAAACCTTGTTCTGGATAAGGCGGAAGCCTATCTTGTAAGATACAAACAGAGCGGGAATTTGCAGTTTATCCAGATGGCGCTGATCATATATAAAACTGCCGACCAGCTGTTGGATAAGATCAAAACGGTCCAGACCGAACTTACCTCCAAATTATTCTGGCGCACCAACACCCGCCGCCTGTATGAACGGGCAATAGAAAGTTGTTTTTTATCAGGCGATCAGGAAAACGCATTTTATTTCTTTGAAAAAAGCAGGGCAGCGCTGCTAATCGATCAAATCAGGGAACAGCAGATCCCCCATGCTGATATTTCCCGGCTGGCGATGGTCCGAAAAAGGATTCTTCAGCTGCAAAGAGAAAATACTGCTTCCGACCCCGCATCAAAGCAATTCTCTGAAACACAAAGAGCGCTTTTTATTAACAAGCAGGAATTGAGCAGGATCGACCAGTTGATCAAAGAACACAGTCCCTGGTATTACCAGAGCCTGATAGATACCCATTTCATTTCCCTGAAAGCAGTGCAAACCAGTTTGCTGGGAGACGGCCGTTCACAGGCGATCCTGGAATTTTTTAATGGAGACAGCGCCGAATACCTGCTGATCCTTACAGCAGGAAGGGCCAGCATAACCAGGATTAATAAAAATGATTTTGAAAAACTGGTGGAAAGATATATGGCTTACCTGTCTGCCCCGTCTTTATTGAACCAGGATTTCAACGGTTTTGCGGAGACGGCCGGTCAGTTATACCAACTGCTTTTTAAACAGGATACGTTACCCGTTGGCAGGATCATCGTCTCCCCGGATGGCCGGTATTTTCCGCTTGAAGCGATGATAACCAGTACGCGGTCCCCGGAACCTGTTTATTTTCTCAATGAACATGCCGTTAGTTATACTTATTCTGTCCGTTACCTGGTTAATGATTTTTCCAAATCCACGGGATGGCCGTCAGGAAACTTTTTAGGCGTGGCCCCGGTAACCTATGCATCATTTGCTCATCTGGCTTCATTGCCGGAAAGCGATGTATCGGCAGAGAAGATTGGATCCCTTTTTTCAAAATCGCAAATCTTCACATCCGACAGGGCTTCAAAATATAATTTTATGCAGCAGTTCCAGTCATATAAAATCATTCAATTATACACCCATGGGTCGGACAGCAGCGGCAACGGCGAACCGGTGATTTATTTTGCAGATTCGGCGCTCTATCTGTCAGAATTAATTCCGGAAAACAAAACGACCACACAACTCATCGTGCTGTCTGCCTGTGAAACCGGAAATGGTAAATTATATAAGGGGGAAGGGATTTTTAGTTTTAACCGTGGGTTTGCATCGCTGGGCATACCTTCCTCCGTGATCAATTTATGGTCGGTGGACGACCAATCGACATACCGCCTTACAGAATTCTTCTATATCTATGTAGCGAAAGGATTGCCATTGGATATTGCGCTGCAAAAAGCAAAACTGGATTTTATACATGCTGCTTCCGGGGAAAAGAAACTCCCCTATTACTGGGCAGCTGCTATTGTGGCCGGCAAAACCGACGCCATTGATACCGGTAAAACATTCCCCTGGGAATCTTTGTTTATTTTAGCGGGTCTTACTTGTCTTTCACTGTTCCTGTTCCTGAAATTAAATAGAGTTTATGGATAAAAATGAATCGACCCGCAGGAAGTTTGTAAAAATGTCAACGCTTGGGGTCGGCGGATTGGCTTTCTCCCCTTTCGTAAAACACGCAAATCGTGATTTAACCTTAGATCCCGGCATCAGTGCTGTCGAAAAGAAACTAAACATTGTCTGTATTGGCGCGCATCCCGGCGATCCGGAATTCGGTTGCGGGGGAACGCTTGCCCGATACAGTGATGCCGGTCATCAGGTAATCATCATTTACCTGACCCGTGGTGAAGCAGGGGACCCATCCAAAACATTTGAACAATCTGCAGCGCTGAGAACGCGCGAAGCCGATGTGGCCTGCAAAGTCCTCAGGGCAAAAGCCATTTTTGCGGGACAGGTTGATGCCCATACGGAATTAAATAAGGAAAGCATTGAAACCCTGGCAAAAATGATCCTGTCAGAAAAACCCGATGTGCTTTTTACCCACTGGCCAACGGACACCCACCAGGACCACCAGGTTTCCGGGTTATTGGGATTCAATGCCTGGGCAAAATCAGGACAGTCCTTTCAGCTTTATTTCTACGAAGTAAATACCGGGAGTGAAACGATGGCCTTTGAGCCCACGGATTATG
>DASRLM010000607.1:0-3626 GCA_035648455.1 Puia sp.
GCCCAACAAAAGTAATACAGCATGGGCAGATTTCCATTGGATTGTTTTTAGATGGCCGTTCTTGGGAAACCTGGAAAAAGTTGACGGTTGACGGATGACGGTTGACCGACTTTTATGGCGAATTCGCCCCTGAAGTCGGTCAACCGTCATCCGTCAACCGTCAACAAAAATTTAAAACAGCCTGCTTATCCCCCGCTCTTCCCCCCTGAACCCTTTCCTTTCGAAGCGGGCGCCGCTACCCTTTTTGGAGGGGCGCTAAGCTGTGTGATGATGCCTTTTGCGCTGGCATTGGTCGGATCCACTTCCAGTACTTTTTGCATGTATCCAATGGCTTTTTGTTTATCCTTTTTAATATCGTTGTAATAACTGGCCAGATAATAATAGGATGATATGATCTGGCTTTTGTATTTCGCTGAATCAGGAATAGACCGGGCGAAATGGGCCAGCTTTTCATAAGCATCAACGGCCAGTCCCTGCGAATTCGTACTGTCGTCCTGGGCCTGCATACTTTTTGCACACCAGAGATAACCGTATATTTCTTTCGGGTATTTGGATTCATACATGCCACAGAAAATACTATCCGCCTTTTTGAAATTCCCGGCAGAATAATTCGCCATGCCGTATTTATACAAGTCAGAATTGGATGGATCCTTAATGGAGTTGAATACGGCTGTGGACAATTTGGTTGTTGCGTCCGTGTCTTTTAGTTTTTTAGCAAGTTCCAATCCTGCACTGGCGTATTTCTCGCGGTTCGCCGCAAGCGTGTCTTCAGCAATGGCCTTATAATAATAAGGGAAGGCCTGTATCTGCGAAGCAGAATCAGGCATCTTGGAATAGATCTTTGCAAATTCTTCATAGTCGGTGGGCAGTATACTGTAATTTATGCTGTAATTCTGGCCGCGATAAGATGAGGTATCTGCTTTAGCAAAGAAATTGGTCATGGCTTCTTTGGCCGTGGGCAGTTCGCCCAGGGTATCAGAAGCAAAGGCAACCACTCTGTACATCCTTGGAATTACTTTTCCGTCCAGTTGGGTAATAAGCTGCTGAGCACGCGTACGGGCGTCGGCAAACTTGCCGGAGGCCCAGAGCATATCCACTTTGGAGTATTCCGCTTCAGGTCCCGGGTCCGAATTAGCGAGGTATTTATCCAGGTAAGCCGAAGCCTTGTTGACATCCCGTGTATACCAGTAAAGGAACAACTGCTGATAGGCCGGTGCATAAACCGGGTCAATGGTTATGGCATCCTGAAAAGCCGGCAGGAAATAATCCCGGTTATTCTGGGTCAGGTAAATGATGCCGATCTTCATCTTGGCCTCCGCCAGTTTCGGGTCCAGGCTCAATGCCTTCTGATAATTCACAACCGCATTTCCGCCGTCCAGCAATTTCCGGTAGGCGTCTCCAAGCAACAGATAGGTTTCGGCATTATTAAAACGCTTGGTATTCGTGGCCAGTGTAAGCTTTTGTATGGCATAATTGGCGTCTCCGGCCTTGGCATCCGTATTGGCATAACCCACCGCATTCAAAACATTTACATCTTTTTCTTTAGTCAGACTGATTGCCGTTTCAAAACGCTGCCGGGAATCTTTTGTTTCACCATAGAGCAGTTCCACGTGTCCCATACCCACCAGCAGCAAAGGCGCATTTCCATTGGATATGAGCATTTTCTGGTACAAGGCTTTTGCTCCTGCCGTATCCCGGGTGTCCTTGCGATGGATCATCGTTTGCCCGAGCCAGTACACCGCATCAATGTTGTTTGGATTTGCAGCCAGCATTTTTTCAAATACATCCTGGGCGCTTTTATATCGCTCATAATATAAAAACTGTTTGCCCTGTTCTACTGTTTGAGCCATAACCGTACCGCCGATGCAGGTTAGCGACAGTAACAGGCTGATGCTTAGTTTTCTCATTCTAAATCTCAGTTTAATGTGTAAAAATATATCCAAAAAGCAGTCATTACTTCAATTGAACATCACGGATATCAAATGTCATTCGGGCAGGCACCAGATAAGCCCTTCTGAAAATCAACTGTCCGCGTTCATTTTGCAGGAAATTGACAAAGTTGTTCCCGACGCCGCTATAATTCTCCTTTAGCACATAATACAATCCGCGTACCATGGGGTACCTTTTCAATACAATATTAGCCTGAAATGGCTGAACAAACGGTTTTTCCGGGCAGGTTGCGCATTCCACGGCCACCACTTTTACTTTCTGAAGCCAGCTCAGCTGAACGGAATCTTCCTGGTCCCCGATCCAGCTCGCCCCGATAAAACCTACGGCTTTATCATGTCCGGCCACATAGTCAATCACCTGCGGACTCGATTTGGCGGCCATTACATTTGCTCCTAACGGCTTGCCTTTCAGTATGGAATCCATGGCATAACGGACCGTGCTGGTTGCGGTTGTCCCGTCCATCACCGCCCGAAGCTGTTGTTTATCACTGCCTTCCAGAAGGGAACGGATCTCTTCCATAGACAGGGTTGTGTCCTTTGAATGTGCGCTAACAATCAGCGCCACCGCATCATAAGCCAGCAATCCCGAAAAGGCCGGCCGTTGCAGGGAATCCTTGTAAAAAGCCTCTTCTTTTGAACTCAGCGGCCGGGTAATGATTACCATTCGCGTACTGTCTTTGGCCAGGTCCCGTAAGCATTCCGCCTCCGGTTTGTAGGTCACCAGGATCCTGGCATCAGGAAAAGAACTTTCAAATACCTTCAGCTGGGAGTCGATCACCGGTTTAAAAGATTCATCCACGCTGATGTTGATGGTTCCTGAGGTCGGGGTCTCCACCGGCACCCTGTTTCCGTGACCGCATCCGGTAACGAATAGTTCCGCCAATACCAATAGTATAAAAGGCATACATCTTTTCCAAATGTTCATGCCGGTCAATTTTTAATTTAAATAGTTCTTTTTGTATCCTCTGTACACGCGGAATAAGCCATACAGGATGCAAAGTCCACCGAATAAATAACGGAACTCATTATCAATACCGAAAACGACACCGAATTTTGAAGCCATTATAAAAAACAGTCCGAGGCAAAATATAATCGCTCCCATTCCATAGTCCATGATGGATCTTCTGAGTATGTATCCTTTGGAACGATTATCCTGATCACCGGTCATTGACAACACAATTTAGATAGCAATGAGCAATATACATAATTACACGTAGATATCAGGAGGGCCGCTTCCCAAAAAATCCAAAATTAATTTTCTTCCGGTACCACAAAATACACGGGAAGGTTAAAATAAACGGCTATTTTCTGATGATGCTGCATCCCGATGGCCGCCTTGTTTAATTCATTCATGGCAATCAAGGGCTTTATGACCGCCTGGTCCTAAACAATGAGCGGAGCTGTGAATGCCTTAAGGGCTATGCGTTTTACGGCTCCCGCCGGTTTTAACAGCACAGGTGGTTCTATGGGACAGAATGTGCTCAGAACTACCGGGGGCGTGTTTTGCGTCAGACCGGAAAAGATTGCTTTGGATTTCCAATAGATCACACAAACACAAAAAACCAAAACAATTCCGATAACAGCAGCCATGGCGCTGTATAACCTGCGGCTATAATATTTACGCAATGGGTAGGCGCCATATAATTTATTCCGGTTTTCAAATAACAGGTCCAGACT
>DASRLM010000608.1:0-4188 GCA_035648455.1 Puia sp.
ATTTTCCCTCTCATTGAAGAATCTGAAAAACTGGATTACGAAAATCTGCTGAAAGGTTACGAAAACGTAAAGGCCTATTTCCCCGAACCACCGTATTATATCAGTATGGTGCATGGGCGTCAGAAGGCAGTAGTGCGGGAAACCAACATGAAACGCTTTGTAAGCGGCGAAACACAGATTATGGTGGCAACAACGGTCATAGAAGTGGGCGTGAATATTCCCAATGCCAGTGTAATGGTGGTTGAGAGTGCAGAAAAATTCGGTCTTTCCCAGCTTCATCAGCTTCGCGGACGGGTAGGCCGGGGAAATGAACAGAGCTTTTGTATCTTATTATCCGGAAACAAAACGGGAAAGGATGCCCGGGAACGCCTGGACATCATGTGCCGGACTTCAGATGGATTCCGTATTGCGGAAAAAGATATGGAGCTTCGGGGTCCGGGAGATATTGCCGGTACACGGCAAAGCGGCATATTGGATTTCAAACTGGCGGACATCATCCGCGATAAAAATATCCTGCAGCAGGCCATTCAATCTGCGGATAAAATACTGGCGGAAGATCCTGAACTGGAAATGGCTGAACATGCTCTTCTTCGAAATCAGCTGATGCAGGAAAGGGGAAAAACAGTCTGGAGCAGGATCTCTTAAATCATTCCGGCAAAACAAAAAAATTGCTAAAACAACGACTCCTTTTTATCATCCTGTTTTCTGCCAGTTTTCTGCAGGCAGCGGCCCAGATAGACCGGGGCAACCTGGAATTCATTGAAAACAAGGGTCAATGGGATACAGCCATGCATTTCAGATCGGATATTTCTAACGGCAATTTTTTTTTACGCAAGCATGGTTTTTCCGTTCTGCTCCAGCGCCCCGACGATATGAATGCGCTTCGGCTTTCATTACACGGGAATGCTTCCGGTGCATCAACGGGCGATGGCATAAACAAGGCGCCCGCAACAGAAACCAATTCCTTCCGATATGCAGCGCCGGTTTATGGTAAGAAAAACGGCGGAGGCAACAATCCGCAGGGGCCCGCTGCCACAAACAATCTGATCATGCATTCCCAGTTATACCAGGTGGATTTTATAAACAGCAGTGACCTGGTGGTCATTGCAGGAGATAAACCGCTGGATACGTATAATAATTATTTCATCGGCAATGATCCTTCCAAATGGGCCTCAAATTGCAAAATTTACCAGGCCGTTACCTATAAGAACATTTATCCGGATATTGATTTGCGTTACTATACGGAAAATGGAAGTCTGAAATACGACCTGGTCATTCACCCCGGCGGTAATCCCGACGATATACTGATGAAATATAACGGCGTGGACAAACTCACAATAAAAAGTCATCAGCTTACGGTGCACACTGCTGCCGGTGATGTAAAAGAAAACATTCCGCATACCTACCAGTTTTCCAAAGACGGCAATAAGGACCTGGACTGCCGCTATGAAGCGGGGCCGGATAATACCGTGCGGTTTCGCCTTACCGGATATTCCAAATCGGCAACGATCGTAATTGATCCAACCCTGGTTTTCTCTACGTTTACCGGCAGTCATTCCGACAACTGGGGCTATACCGCTACCTATGACGCTGATGGAAATTTTTATTCGGGCAGCATCGTACTGAATTCCATTCCCAATGATGCAGGAAATGGGTTTCTCGCCAGTCCCGGAGCCTTTCAGACCCAATTTCACGGTGGCGATAACACAGATGGCATTTACGAATACGATATCAGCATCATGAAATTCAGCAGCAACGGCGTGCGCCGCCTGTATGGCACCTATATTGGGGGCAAAGGGAATGAACAGCCGCACAGTCTGGTTACGGACAGGGCCGGCAACCTGGTCATTGCCGGAAGAACCAGTTCTGCTGATTTTCCTACCGTAAGCACCGCAACGGGAAATGATGTGCTCAAGGGTGGGTACGACATTATCCTGGTGAAACTGAATGCAACGGGAACCAGTCTCATCGGATCGAGGATGATCGGAGGCAGTTCAAATGACGGCGTAAACATCGCACCGAAATATTCCAATAACATCGTCGCGATGGGCCAGAGTTCGCTGCGGTTAAATTATGGAGATGACGGCCGCAGCGAAGTTATTCTGGATAATGCGGGAAATGTATACCTCGCATCCTGTACCCAGTCAACAGATTTTTTCACAACCCCCAACGCTTTTCAGAAAACGAATGCGGGTCTCCAGGACGGGGTTTTTATCAAAACCAGCGCGGACCTGGGAACCATACTCGCCAGCTCCTATCTGGGCGGTAACAGCAACGATGCTGCATTTGCACTGGCGCTGAATCCCACCAACAACGATGTCTATGTGGCCGGGGGTACTTCCAGCAGCAATATGCCGGGAACGGCAAACGGACCTGTGATTTCCGCTGCTTATTCGGGGGCTATCGACGGGTTTTTATCCATCATCAGCAACGATGGCGGCACGCTGCGGAAGACGTCTTACTTAGGAACCGCGGGAACAGAAGTTCTTTACGGCGTTCAGTTCGACAACCTGGGTTTCCCTTATGTGATGGGAACCACAACGGGCGACTGGCCCGTGATCAATGCAACATTCAGCCAGGCAAAGGGCAAACAGTTTATCGCCAAGCTCAGACCCGATATTTCAGGCTATGTATATTCCACGGTATTCGGAAAAGGTGCCGCATTTCCCGATATTTCTCCAACCGCTTTCCTGGTGGACCGTTGTCAGAACGTGTATGTGGCCGGATGGGGAGGTGGCATTGAAAGGGAAGGCGGAGGTTCTGATCCGGCGGTTTATAATAATTCCACAACTACGGGACTCACTGTTACCAAGGATGCCATCAAAAGCACAACAGACGGGGATGATTTTTACTTTTTTGTGATGAAGCGGGATGCTACCAGTCAGTTGTATGGCAGTTTTTTCGGACAGGATGGTGGCCTGGGTGACCATGTGGACGGAGGTACCAGTCGTTTTGATAAACAGGGGATCATTTATGAAGCCATCTGCGCCAATTGCTACGGATTGGGAAATTTCCCGACTACGCCGGGCACATGGGCTACCCGAAATGGAACCGGTGTGAACGGATGCAACCTGGCCGCCGTGAAGATTGCTTTTAATTTCGCCGGCGTTGTTGCAGATCCCCGCTCCATGATCAATGGCCGCTTCGACAGTTCCGGCTGCGTTCCCCTCGACGTATTATTCACCGACACCATTCACAATGCAAAAACCTATATCTGGAGTTTCGGAGACGGAACACCCGATACCACAACCACCGCTTTTCAGGTTTTGCATACCTACAATAACATCGGCATTTACCGGTTGCGGCTGATCGCCATCGACTCCACCACCTGTAATATCAGTGATACGGCCTATGTAGATATCCGGGTGCGTTCAGATAAAGTCAACCTGGATTTTGACATGACCAAATTACCACCCTGCCAGTCGCTCAACTACCAGTTCGACAACAGATCCACGCCACCTGCCGGAAAATCTTTCCTGCCCGGAGATTTTACCTGGGACTTCGGAGATGGCTCACGAGCCCCCGGATCCAATACGGTCAGCCATTCCTATGCTGCCGCCGGAACCTATATGGTGAAATTGATTTTGCAGGATACCAATTTCTGCAATTCCCCCGACAGCGTGACCAAAACCTTGCGTGTTTCACCGGTGGTCAAGGCCCAGTTTGACGTTCCCGACGGGTGCGTTCCTTATTCCGCCGTAATCAACAATACCAGCCTGGCCGGTCAACAGTTTTTATGGAATTTTGGAGACGGGGGCACGTCTACTGCCATGGATCCGGTGCATACGTATACCGATACCGGAACCTTTACGATATCCCTCCTAGTGATCGACTCCAATACCTGTAACATCCGGGATTCCACAACCCGGGCCGTAGTGGTACATGCCAAGCCCAGGGCGGTTTTCAGCGCTGCGCCCGATCCGCCGGAATACAATACCCCGACCGTGTTCACCAATAATTCCACGGGTGCCAGCCACTATATCTGGTTGTTCGGAGACGGAGATTCCACGGCAAAGAATACGGCGGACACCACCCAGCATCAGTACCAGGAAACAGGCACTTTCAATGCCTGCCTGATTGCGATCAACCCATACGAATGCGCAGATACGGTTTGCCATCCGGTGGAGACCCTGATCAATCCCCTGCTGGACGTACCCAATGCATTCACGCCGGGAAGATTTGGTCAGA
>DASRLM010000609.1:0-3360 GCA_035648455.1 Puia sp.
GCCCAGGCCATGAGTTTCCTGATTTCCGGAGCAGGAAATCGTAAACAGTTGAATTGAAATAATGATTTTTATTGTGAGATTTTCTTTTCTTCACGGAGCACCAAAACCCAATCCTGGCCATAACCTGAATCAGGGGGATCAAACCGCTGTTTTTCCGTACTTAGAATCTTAATATCTGGCAGGAACTTGCCCGTACGGGGATCGAACCATTGTGACGAAAGCTTCGGCATATTTAACTTTCCAAGCAAGACCGTAATGGGTTTCCCCTGAGCAGTATAGATGAATGCATAATCTTTCCCACGGGTTGCCTGAATCCTTTCTGAAGCCGGAAGATCGTTTTCTTCAATGATGGACTGGTCCGGGATCCTGTCCAGCAGATTTTCCGACTCCATGAGTTTTCTTAAATAACCCATTTGAATGGCGCCGGGTAATTCGATGGCCTGTTGCCAGAATAAATGTGCGCCGTTTACGCTTTCAAAACGGGGCGAATACATCTGCCATACGTCATGACATCCATAAGTATTTCCAAATGCTCCGGCGAAAACATCCAGGTAGGCATATTGACGGACATCATAGGCGCTGGAAATGCCCAGATCGTGCGCATTGAAACAAACGGGATGATCCTCATAGAGTGATTCCCCGTCCAGAACCGGTTTGGCGGGCGCCAGATTATAATCATGCTGTATTTTATCGTATACGGCCATATCCCGGCAGTGACCGGTTTGAAACATATTAAAATCAAGCCAGTCATCCTGCTGAAACCACTCCGCCGATCCGGTTTCATTGGGTTGCGGGTGAAAACTGATTACCGCTTTCTGATCCGTGGCCTGTTTGATGGCTCTTCCCATGGCCCTCCAGATGTCCGCGTCATGCTGATTTCTCGGATTCCGGTCACCACCCAATATCCAAATGATGTTCGTTTTGTTCTTGTACCGGCGGGCTAGCCAGGATGCATAGCCGGCAGCATTTTCTTTTGTAAAAATTTCCGGGCCGATACCCCAGCGGTCCCGGTAAACCTTATCGCCCCAGGTGGGTAGCAGGGCAATATTGATATGGTATTGATCCGCCAGCGCGATGATTGTATCCAGGTAACGGAAATAGGGTTCATTGGGCTTTAACGGGTCATCCTGAATCAATGGCAGATCACCATTTGCGTTGGGTGTATGGAGACCATCCGTTTCGGCGAGTACAACCGTCAGGATCACGGTAAAACCCTGTTCGCTTCTTCTTTTGAAATAGCGTTCCGCATCCTGCCGGCTCAGCCGGTGAAGGAGTTCCCATCCGGTATCCCCCAACCAGTAAAATGGTTTTCCATCCTTTAACAGAAAATGGTGATTGCTGCTAACCTGGAACTGGGTCCTTCCGGCGCCGGCTGTTGCCAGCAGGGCAAAAACTAAAATGAAATGCTTCATGCATTTTCGTTTTATTATAAGGGATATTTCAAAAAGCTCCCGAATTCCTTCCTGCACCGTTTCACCGGGCCGAATCCTTTTTCATCTTAATGCGTTTCACGATCAGGTCACCAATATCCTTTCCCATGATATTGCTGATGTTCGTGCAGTACTGATAATGAATTCCTCCATAGAAACGCGAGACCTTGGTTTCTTCGGCTGCATCCCTGAAAGAACGGAACGATCTGCTGGGAATACCAAACTCTGTTTCGGTAGAATCGGTGTAAGAAAACTGATCCCCGTAGAGGCTGGACAATACTTCCGCCGATGCAGCGGAAATGGTACAATGTCCGCAGGTATATTCCGGAAAGGGCGGTGTTTGTAAATGGGGTTTCCAGTTTGGATCAAGATATTTGTTGATGGCCGATTCGGGCCGCAGTGTATTATAGATATATTTGAAATTCCAGCACTGGATAAAAGCATCAAATACGGCAATGGAAGTTATGGCAAATCCGCAGACCGTTTTGTTGAAGTCGGCTCCGGACCTGATGGCCGCGATTCCGGCTATACCCATCCAGTGGCCGCCCGGTGAAAACTTTTTCGTGCCGAACATCAGATGACCGGACACATTTAGCTTAAACGGATTATCGTCCCAAAAATCAGCAATCTGCGTCTCTTCCGGCGTGAGGCTGTCTACCTTGTCCTGAATTTTCTTTACCTCCAGATAATAAGGGCTCTGTTTATTCGTCATGTCAAACGGATACGGAGGAGGGGGGCTGAATTGGTTCACACTATCAATCACCAGGTTCCGGATGGAACTCCAGTGCGGCTCCATGGCAGGGGTATAGGCTGGTGGCGTGGGCACCCAACGGCCGGGGGAGTCCGTTACGGAATACTCTGGCGCACCGCGTGTTTGCAGATAATTATCCTTTTTGCTCCAGATCATGATTGCCGAAGAAACCGTATCCGCGTAAGCAACGGAGTTATTAATCATTTCCTTCGGCATGCCATGATCACTGGCCAGGTTTTTCAGGCTGTCCACATAATCCATCATGCTGCCCTCAGGAAAAGTAACCGATTCACCCAGCTTGCAAAAAGCAAGCAAAGAGGCGAGTTCATAATTTATCTTTTTGCCGGCTTCCGGTTTGGGAACAGATTTCAATCCGTGTAACTGGCCCGCAAGCGAATTGTATTTATCCGGATAACCGCCCGCAATCACTTCATATCCGGCTACCGAAGCATACAGGTAATTCCGGGATGCCACTATCGGACTAAAATTATTTCCCATCACTACGGTATTCAATTGATATACGGCATTGCAATAAAGATTGGGATCACTGAATATCTTACCGTAATCATTTTTTGTATTACAGGCGTTCAGGCCAATGGCCAAGCATACGAATAATAATAACTGCCTCATCGTTCTATCTGATTTATAAATGGGTGAGTCTGAAATAAAGGTTTCCTTTATCCCGTATCAATGGTAAATAAGCGAAGAATTATACTTCCGAAGGTAAATAAATTATTCAACTATACGTATGCCTATTATAAATTTGGCCGGTATACCAAAGAATCCTTTGATTACGTACACAATGTTCCCGTAACTGCTGACTACAGCGGAAACAAGGTGACCGGTGTTACGCCGAATTCACTGAACGCCGCTGTTGACCTCGAAACGAAATACGGAATATATTTTAATGCCGTCCTGAATTACATCAGCAGGACCCCATCAACAATGCCGGCACCTATTATCAGCATGCCTATACTTTGCTGGCATCCAAAATCGGATTCCGTATCCGGTTGAACCGCGTGGGTCTTGATCTCTATGCGGGGGGCAGGAATCTTTTAAATGCAAACTATTCCTCTCTGGTCAACATCAATGCGGATGCCGCCGGGAGCAACAATTTTTAAACTCCTCACCGTCGCGTAATTTTTACGGCGGGCTGGCCATCAAATACCGGTTCACCGA
>DASRLM010000610.1:0-7635 GCA_035648455.1 Puia sp.
CCCCAAAGTGGTTTCCTATATCGGTCCCTTTGATGCGCCCGGGGTAGCGCTTACCCGATACACCCTGGCGATTGGACTGCAGCTTTATGCGGGACGTAATTTTTCTTTTTATCACAGTGCACAGGGCCAGGAACTTTTCCCCTTGTATATTTCAGCAAGGTTTGAACCGGAATATGTGGTACCCAATTGCATGAAGGCGCTTGAAGAAGATATTTTCCCTGATCCCAGCCAGGGAAAACCACTGGTGGAACAGATGATTGAAAAAGGAAAATACTGGTGGCTGCTGGATAAGCTCCTGCCGGAATCAGCCGATAGCCTGAAGACCGGATTTACCGGCAAACAACTGGAATGGTGCAAAAACAACGAGGGGCAAATCTGGAATTTTTTCCTGCAGAATGACCTCTATACCATTGATCCCGAGTTGATCAAAAATTATATCGGGGATGCTCCCTACACCCAGGGTATGCCCGGGTCCTCACCGGGAAATATCGGTCAATGGGTGGGCTGGCAGATCGTCCGGAAATACGCGGCCCTGCATCCGGATCTCGGTCCCGATACCATTATGAAAACCGCTGACAGAAGCATTTTTGATGAGGTGAAGTATAAGCCGAAATAGGATGACGGATGACCGATGACGGTTGACCGACTT
The DNA here is from genome assembly GCA_035648455.1 of Puia sp. Taxonomy (GTDB): domain Bacteria; phylum Bacteroidota; class Bacteroidia; order Chitinophagales; family Chitinophagaceae; genus Puia. The sequence continues at coordinate 650 of DASRLM010000610.1, forward strand.
CAGGTGCGAATTCAAAACTAAGATCGGTCAACCGTCATCGGTCATCCGTCATCCCTTTTCCACATTTCCACATTAAATTTGTACCTTCCCAAAAACAGAGGAACATGCCTAAACCCAACAGCTTTCGTTGGAGTACTGAGAGCGAGCCGCATAAATCACGCACGAAGGAAATCATCCATCAGCATCCGGAGATCAGGACACTTATTGGCCGAAATCCCTATACTTTTTTGATCATTTTGTTTTGCGTAGGCTTTCAGTTCACCCTTGCCTGGTTTTTAAGGGATGCCTCCTGGTGGCTCATTTTCGGACTGGCTTATCTGGGCGGAGCATTTGCCTGCCATACTTTGTATGTATGTATTCATGAGTGCGCCCACAACCTGTTATTCAAGAAACGGGCATACAACAGCATCTCGGCCATCATCGCCAACCTTCCCCTCGTTTTTCCCAGTGCCATCTCTTTTCAGAAATATCATTTAAAACATCATTCCTACCAGGGCGTAGAGGCCCTGGATGCCGATATGCCCTATCGTTGGGAAGCCAGACTAATCAGCAATTCCGCCTTCGGAAAGGCCCTGTGGCTGCTGCTTTACCCCTTGTTCCAGATGATCAGGCCCCTACGAATGAAAGAAATTTCCCTTATGGATAAATGGACCCTGATCAATATGATCGTCCAGTTTACTTTCATGGGCCTTTTTATTTATTTCCTGGGATGGAAGTCCACGGTATTTTTAACAGCCAGTTTCTTTTTTTCTGTAGGGCTGCATCCGCTCGGGGCCCGCTGGATCCAGGAACATTTTCTCACCCACGGCGACCAGGAAACAAAAAGCTATTATGGCGTAATGAATACCGTAAACCTCAACGTGGGCTACCACAATGAGCACCACGATTTTCCTTCTGTGCCCTGGAACAAACTACCCCGCATCAGGAGAATCGCCGGAAAGTATTACAACTCTCTCGGTTTTCATACATCATATACTGTACTGCTGTTTAAATTTCTGCTGGACAGAAACCTGTCCGTTTATTCCCGCATGGCACGGGACAATAGGGGGAAGAAGAAGAGCGTGGGTGTGGGAAAGGCAATTGATGGCGTTGCCCTCCGAAGCGAAGCGAAGGAGGGTTGATGCAGTTGACGGATGACGGTTGACGGACTCTAGTTTTGAATTCGCACCTGAAATCGGTCAACCGTCATCCGTCAACCGTCAACTCTTTCTTCAACCAATCCTTTACTTTCGGAAAAGCAATCCTGAACCAGCTGCTGTATTTATCCGGAAAAGATTCCATATCGTTCCGGATGTCTTCTACCGATCTGAAACAATAATCAACCACTTCCTGTTTGTCGGGGTTCAGTCCGCTGCCATCGTAATTTCCGGCGTATACATGATCGAATTCATATTCGGTGAGACCGTTTTCGAAATCTGTACGATAAATAAAATCGAATATTTTCCTGAGTGTTGTATCAAAGCCCATTTCTTCCTTTAATCTCCGGCGGGCAGCCTCCTCCACCAGCTCTCCGGGACGAGGGTGACTGCAGCAGGCATTGGTCCACAAACCCGGACTGTGATATTTTCCCTGGGCCCTTTTCTGCAGCAGCATTTCTCCCTTTCCATTGAATATAAAAACACTGAAAGCCCTGTGTAAAAGAGCTTTCTGATGGGCCTCCATTTTTTCACTCGTCCCGGTCTGTTCGTCCCTTTCATTTACCAGGATCACTTCTTCAGGCATAAATTGGGAGTTGGGAGTGGAGAATTGAGGGTTGAGCGCTTGTAAAAAATGTGTACATGTGAAGGTAGGTAAATGTGTAAATTAAGAATCATTCTCAAGACTCCGTTCTTTTCATTCCCCACTGCATTTTATTGCCGACTACATTCAGGTATTTTCAACTACATTCAAAACTGCTGTATCTGTGCTTTCAGCAGTTTACGCGCAAAGTGGATGCGGCTTTTTATGGTTCCCAGCGGTTCCTGCAGCATGTCCGCAATTTCATGATACTTATACCCGTCAAAATACAACAGAAATGGATTTCTGAAAATTTCAGGGAGATTGTGAATAGCGCCCTGGATATCCCGGATCCGGAGATTACTTTCTGCGGTTCCGGAGATAACGGTTGACTGACTGTTATTCAGCAGATAATCGTTCGGAGAGGAATCGAATATGGTTTTCTGCTTCGATTTGCGCCGGTAATTATTAATAAAAATATTGCGCATGATGGTGTATAACCATGCCTTAATGTTGGTACCGACATTATATTTTTCCTTATTCGCAAGGGCCCTGTAGAGCGTTTCCTGAAAAAGATCTTTAGCCGCTTCACTGTCCCGGGTTAACGTGATCGCAAACGGTTTCAAAAAATCCGCATTACTTACCAAAAGCTGGTTGAATTCTAAAGAACCCATATCACTGATTTTATCCCTGTAAAGATAAAAATAATGCCAGGAACGAATGTCGGCAAAAGGACAGACGGATCAATATTAACAGGGGATTAAAGAGGACATTTGGTCATTGGGGGGAGAGGACGACTGTCAAAGAGACTTAAATGGGTCATCCGTCATCCAAACCGGCTCTTACAACTCAGGGTTCAAAAGCACCCCCGAATCCAGGAGTCTGTTCACCGCATCGCCGATGGCGGAAGAGGCACGAAGGATGTGTGCATGGCGGAGATTATGGAGGTCGGAACCAAGAAGGCTCACGTATTTCTTTTTGATGAGGTAATTGGCCAGTTCCAGTTGTTTTTTACCATAATAGCCACAGAGGGACAGCAGGTTAAGCTGGAAACGGCAATCCATGTCGTGCAGTTCATCATAAAATTCCTTGTGGGCGCCAAAATACAGGTAGCGTTCCGGATGGGCTATAATTGGTTGATAATCTTTTATTTGAAGCTGAAATAACTTATCACGCAAATCCGTTGGCTGCCGGATGAAAGAAAATTCCACCAGCACCATATTGCCACTGATGGTAAGCAGGGGCTCATTCCTTTCCAGCACCTCATCCACATATTCATCCATATAATATTCGGCTGAGGCCCGGAATTCCAGCTTCATATCCGTTTCAGCCAGCCTGTCCCTGACCAGTTGGGCGCCCTGGTTGATGATTTCCGTGGTATTTTTATACATCTCCCAGTGCACATGGGGCGTGGTGATGAGCTTCCGGTAACCCAGATCGTACATGGCCCGGATCATAACCATTGCGGATTCCATGTCGGTTGCCCCATCGTCAATTCCGGGAATAAGGTGCGAATGCATATCTGCCACCAGACCCGAAAGGTCCGTCTCGTTTTCCTTTTTTTTCCTGAAGATGCTAAACATAGTTGCGTTACAATCAGTAAAGATATAGGCTTGAATCAGGCAGAAAAAGCTTCTTTTTCATAACCCGCATAAACTTTTCGTATTCCTTCTTCCAGCGAAATCCGCGCCCTCCAGCCCATAGCTTCGAGTTTGGATACGTCCATTAGTTTTCTGGGGGTGCCGTCCGGCTTGCTGAGATCCCGCTGAATGCTGCCGGTATAGCCGGTAATTCGCTGGATAAGTTCCGCCAGTTCCATGATCGTCAGGTCCTTACCTATCCCCACATTCACCAGCCCGGGCTCATCGTAATGCTGCATCAGGAAGAGGCAGGCGTCGGCCAGGTCCTCCACATAAAGAAATTCTCTTTTGGGCTCACCGGATCCCCAGATGGTGACCAGCGGTTCCTTCCTGATTTTGGCTTCGTGGAATTTTCTGATCAGGGCCGGAAGAACATGGGCATTCTTAAGGTCATAATGGTCATTGGGGCCATACAGGTTGGTTGGCATCACCGAAATGAAATTACATCCATACTGTGCCCGGAAAGCATCGCAGAGTTTAATGCCGGCAATCTTGGCGATAGCATAGGGTTCATTCGTGTGTTCAAGGGCGCCGGTCAGCAGGTATTCTTCCTTCAGTGGCTGCGGCGCCAGTTTAGGATAAATGCAGGAGGACCCCAGGAACATGAGTTTTTTAACCCCCGATTTCCAGGAAGAATGGATCACGTTATTCTGGATCATCAGGTTTTCATAGAGAAAATCGGCCCGGTAGGTATCATTCGCCAGAATACCGCCTACTTTGGCGGCAGCCAGAAAAACATATTCCGGTTTTTGTTCCTCAAAAAAAGCTTTGACCGCAGCGGAATCCCTCAGATCCAGTTCCTTTGAGGTCCTGTAAATCAAATGTTCAAACCCGTCTGCTTCGAGTCTTCTCTTAATGGCGGAGCCAACCATACCGCGGTGGCCGGCGATGTAAATCTTGTCCTTTTTTTGCATACGATTATTCCCAGATTCCGGGGAGTGATAAAGTTAAATCACAATGATCACTTAAATGAAAGGTAAAGGAATTTGAATTATCCGGGGATTGTCTGGAGTAGTTTTTTCCGTCAGCAAGATGGTAAATCTCAACCAGGTTTGCATCCACATCCACCAGCGTATAATATTTTACTCCGAATTTCTGGTAGCGGTCAAATTTCGCGTTTCGGTCTTTTATCTGGGTTGATGGAGAAAGGACTTCTACCACAATGACAGGTGGAAAATCCAAAAATAGTTTTGGCGTTTCCCCGCATACCACAGCGGCATCAGGTTGTACGACCGTGTCTTCAGTAATTTTGACATCTATAAAATCATACACTTTACATTCATTACAAGCCGTACGCTTTAATGCGCTTCTCAACTCTCCTTTGATATTTGAAGAAATCCACTGATGCCGCATGGATGGAGGCGGGCTCATGGCATAAGGAATACCGTCAATGATTTCCCAGCGTCCTTCCCAAAGACGGTAATCATCATAGGTATAATGCGGCAGAATATTTACCAAGGCAGACATATTTTAAAACTAAACCATTCGCCTGGATGCAGAAAGGGTATTATAACCCTATTCGAATTGGTTTTTAATCGAGAACCCGGATTCCCGCAGAATCTTTTCCCTCCGGAAAAGATCCACATCGGCCTGCACCATTTCCTTAACCAGGGCAGCCAGATCGTATTTCGGTTTCCAGCCCAGTTTCTGATAGGCTTTGCTGGCATCCCCAATAAGCAGATCCACCTCTGTGGGACGGAAATATTTTGAATCCACCGAAACCACTTTTCTACCTATCTCTAGCTGGTAGTCGGGATTGGTGCAGGAAATAATTTCTGCATATTCCTGATCATCCTTACCCTTGAATTCCAGCCCGATGCCGATCTCTTCGAAAGCCAATTTTACAAAATCGCGCACGGTGGTGGTCACGCCTGTGGCAATGACAAAATCCTCTGCTTTTTCCTGCTGCAGGATCAGCCACATCGCCTCCACATAGTCCCTGGCATGACCCCAGTCCCGGAGGGCATTTAAATTCCCAAGGAACAATTTTTCCTGCAGGCCCAGCCCGATCTTGGCCACGGCCCGCGTGATTTTGCGGGTAACAAAGGTTTCTCCGCGCAACGGGGATTCATGGTTGAATAGAATACCATTGGCGGCAAACATCTGGTAAGCCTCGCGGTAATTGATGGTGATCCAATAGGCATAGAGTTTGGCCACGGCATAGGGCGAACGCGGATAAAAAGGAGTGGTCTCCGATTGGGGAACCGCCTGTACCAGCCCGTATAATTCAGACGTGGATGCCTGGTAGATCCTGGTTTTTTTGGCGAGGCCCAGCAGTCTAACGGCTTCGAGTATCCGAAGCATGCCGATGCCGTCGGCATTGGCGGTATATTCCGGCGTTTCAAAGCTCACCTGAACATGACTCATGGCGCCCAGGTTGTAAATTTCATCGGGCTGCGTTTCCTGAATGATGCGGATGAGGTTGGTACTGTCCGTCAGGTCCCCGTAATGCAACCGGAAATGGATGTGTTTTTCATGCGGATCCTGGTACAGGTGATCCACCCGGTCCGTATTGAACAGGGAACTTCTCCTTTTAATTCCATGCACCTGGTATCCTTTATTCAACAGGAATTCGCTGAGATAAGCGCCGTCCTGGCCCGTAACACCGGTGATCAATGCGACTTTTGACATAAAATTATTTTTTGAAGAACTGGGCAAGCTTTCGGATAGGCTTCAAATATAAAGTAAAAAAATAAGGTCTCAGATCGTTCATGCGCCACGCCCGCCGATCTTCACGGTTTGCCCTGAACCGGTTGGCCATGGATTGATTGCTGATTCCGCCCGTTCTCATTTTCACCAACACCTCGGGAATGTAGCAAGCCCGCATTTTATTTTTCAGCAGTATGCGCAGCATCATTTCGTAATCGGAAGCGGAACGGAGACTGGTCTCAAAAAGACCTACCTGATCGTATACGGATCTTCGTACAAAAAAAGTTGGGTGTGGCGGCATCCAGCCCCAGTAAAAAGACGCCGGCTGAAAGTTGCCGGATTTCCAGGTTCGCGTAATCCGGCCAGGATCCTGGATATGGAAATACTGAAGATCTCCATAACAGGCCTGCACACTATCATCCTGAAAAGCGTCAACAACATGGGAGATCACCCCGGCATGTGCATAAAAATCATCCGAATTCAGGATTCCGATAATATCGCCTCCGGAAGCCTGTATCCCCTTATTCATAGCGTCATAAATTCCATCGTCTTTTTCACAAATAATTTTAGATGTATGCGGGAACTTCTCAATGATGCGAAGGGTATCGTCTTTCGATTGTCCATCTACTATTATGTGCTCAATGGAAGGATAATCCTGTTCATCCACCGAACGCATCGTTTCTTCGATGGTGGCTGCACTGTTGTACGTAGCGGTAATGATCGAAACTCGTAAAGACATTTTCTAACAAAGAATTTTTAGCGGGTGATCACACAGTTTTCCAGCACCAGCATATCCATATTAGTCCTTAAAAAACAATCCAGCGCATGTTCCGGAGAATTCACGATCGGTTCATTCTCATTGAATGAAGTATTCAGAAGCACCGGAATCCCTGTTTTTTGCCGGAAAGTTTCAATCAGCCGGTAATATCTCGGAGATATGTTCCGGTCCACCGACTGCAACCGGCCTGTTCCGTCCACATG
>DASRLM010000611.1:0-5326 GCA_035648455.1 Puia sp.
TGAATGTACCGAGGGTGATGGCATTGGACCAAAAACGGCGGTCAATATTTTTGTTCAGGTCCCTTCTTAAAACAACGCTGAAAAAAACAAGGTAAATGATGATTTCAACAAAGAACCCTGACGACAGAGATGTCGGCATCAGCCGGTCGATCGTCGTGGTGATGGAAGAATAGGCAATCAGAAAATAAAAACCGAAATAAGGAAACTTCAGGATCAGGATCAGGATCAGCAGGGCCGCTGCGGAAGCCACCACCACCGGACCGATTGTTACATCCACGAATACGACGCCATAGGTCATGAACAAACCGGCCACGCCCAGCAATACCCATCCCATGGGTGTATTTAATTTTTTCTCCAGAAGATGATATGGCAACCATCCTCTCCCCGAAAAACCGGTATGGTCCGTTCTATTTAACATCGCATCAGAAATACAGGAATTTAATAAAAATGAAAATGAAAAAAATGGCCAGCATCACCAGGGTGATGATTTCAAAAAAGCGCTTATTGTCGTCTTTTCTTCTCATAATTCAAAAGCCGGATAATGTTTTTTCAAATGATAAAATGCATTCCCCAGGGCTCCAATGGAATTTTCCCAGGTATGGGTAAGCGCAAATTTCCTACGTCTTTCCATTTCCCCGGGCGAGCTGAGGACAGGATCGCCGAGGATCAGTCGGATGTTGGACACATAATCCTCTTTTGATGCACAGAGAAAAGTATATTCGCTGAACATCTTCATGGCTTCCGTGGCTGTAGCCACCACCGGTTTGCCGGTTATCAGGTATTCGTCAATTTTCCTCGGATAATTTCCGATGGTGAGTGGATTCACCGCCTGCGGATTCAGACAAATGCTGAAATGCCGGATATAGGCAGCGGTCTGTTGCGGCGGCTTCCGCCCGAGAAAAAAAACATTCTTCCGACTTCTCAATTTACTATTATCAAAAGCGGCATCGGCAGGCCCTACCAGCACAATACTGCAGTCCGGAAATGATTCGGAAAGATGAATCAATATCTGCTCATCCAGACGGTAACCGGATACAACTCCGAAATAACCCAGAACAGGGCCGGGAATGTTCTTCATATCATCGGGCAGCGGGAGGTTTTCTGTTAAAAAATCATCCGGGTTACAGCCCTGCCCGATATCGGCGATATGGGGGTTCCACTGACCCGCATAGGATGCGAGATAGGCGGAATTGGCCACCACCAGATCCGATTTTTCAATCATTTCCCTTTCACAGCGTGGTCCATAGCGTTCGAAAAAGGGTTGTATGGTTAAAAAGTCGCGCAGGTAAAAAATATAATCCCTTACCGGAAGGAGGGCCTTCAGATACAATCCACGGTAAAAATCATTATCGTTCAGCAGGATGCTGTTATTAAAACCCAGGGAATGCAATCCCTTTTTTATTTCAGCTGCGAGGCGTTTGTTGTTGAGGCGGTTAAAAAAATCAAACAGTTTGTAATTCGGGGACCAGTTACCGGATTCGAGCAGTGATTTCGGATGAAGCACCCAGAGGTTATCCTGAATCAGCTCAAGGAATTCACCGGTATCGGTTTCCGCTTTTTTCCAGCTCCGGATCATCCTGCTTTTCAGGGCCGTTTTTCTGTCCATCGCCCGGTCTATGAACAATACCCGGTTGTAACGGGCAAGCTCATACGCCATATCCTTGAAATTAAAAGCGATATCGGTGTTCCATGGCTGGAAACCAAACATGACGATATCCCGGTTCTTTATAAAATGATGCTGCATGTTTAAATTATCAGGATCATAGATCCAGGTTCTGTTCATCCACACGATTCAATACGGCCCCGATGAATTTACCCTTGTTCTCCCGGAGAAACGCGAGGGATTCCCGGTCAATTTCGCTGAGGGCGTTCTGCGCAGAGTACACCAGTACAATCCCATCCGCATATTCACTCAGTTCTTTGCTGTCTGCGTGATGGTTCAGAGCCGATCCTTCCATCAGGATGAAATCATATTGGCGGAGGAGCTGGCCGAGGCTCCCGAACAAATTATTTTTTGGCAGAATTTCCGAAGGCGTATAGTTCCCTTCGTCGCAACCAATCAAGTCTACCTGCGGAACCGGCGTATGGGTTATACTGTTCCGGATTTTATCCATATCCTCCTCTCCGCCCGTGCCAATATTCTCCAGGGAAGGTTTGGCAGAATAATCCCGGGTCAGGCTGTTGTTGGAAAAGTTGGCATCGATCAGAAGCACCTTTTTTCTGCTCATGCTAAAGGTATGGGCCAGGGATTCCACGATGGTTGTTTTGCCCTCGCGGACTTTGGTGCTTGTAAAAAGTATCACGTGCTTACCGCTTTTTTCAATTTCATACCGCAACTTCCGGAGGTTTTCAATAAACGGAATGAATCCCTCCTCCCGGTCGCTTTTTCTGGTAAAAATAAAATAATCACCCAGCGCTTTGTTTTCGAGGTCGATCCCGCCGACGGTTGAAAGAACGGGTATCCCGGTTTCTTTTTCAAAAATTGCCGGTGTCCGCAGGGAAGTATCCAGCAATTCAAGGATGATGATCACGAGAATAGACAGGAAGAACATGGACAAACCCGCCACGGTTATGATCAGCAATCCTTTAACGGCTTCGGGTTTTATCGGGGGCTGGCCAAGCAGGATCTGTTTGAAATTAAAATCCGGTGATACGTCTAAATCCTGCGAAGCAAAAATGCTGTTGTTGTATTTGTCCAGATCCCGCTGCGCGATCGAGAGGTCGTTCTGATAAGCATTGGCAATCACTTCCTGGCCACCGCCGGAAAAAGCAATCTTCCGGAACTCCTCCACACGGCCCTTATACATTTCAATATTGTCTGTGGTAGAGGCTATGGACGATTGCAGGTCCAATTTCTCCTTGATCAATTCCTGTTTCAGATCAGCGGCCCTTAATGCCTGATTGATTCCGGGCAGGCTGGCCCTGCTGTATTGGTTTATCTTGCTGACATTGTCATCAATCTGGTGCTGAATTGCCGGATCAGCGCCGCCTTTCTGCGCCAGCCTGCTGGCCAGGTCCTCATTGGTCCTTCGCAGAACCATAATCTCCTCCGCATGGTTGCCGGAAGCCGCGGCTCCTGCAGAGCCGGCATTGTCTATCTGGCGAAGCTGGTCAAGAACGGTCAGGAGCCGTTGCTTGTAATCATTCAGGCTGGCCTGCTGTGCCGTGAGGGAAGAAGTGAGTTCCTGTAAACCGCTCATGGCGGCCGTGGCGGCATCCCCCGGATTGGGTGTTCCTATCTTATCGCGGAATCTTTCCAGGCGGTTGCGCAGGGTATCCACTTCCCTGCGTTTACTCTCCCTTAAACTATCGAGTTTGAACAGGGACTCCCTGGTGTTGATGGAAGTAAGGGAATTGAAGAACTCTTTAAACTTTACACCGATTTTATTGGATACATAAGCAGACAGTTCCGGGTTTTCCGAACTGAAGGATACATTGATGTAGTCTGTTTTGGGAACCCGCTCCACCATGAGTTTTTTCAATATGCTGGCCTCATCGTAATCATATAAGTTCAGGAGGTCCCAGACCATTTTTTCCTGCGGATCATAGGTGGTCAGCAGTTTGAGGTTACTCATTTTCTCCCTTAAAATTAGCCTTGCCTTAGGCATATTGGCCCGTAAAAAAGCCGTGTCCTCCTTTTGTTTATCTTTCAGCTTGCGAAAGGGACGATCAGAATCCAGGTCGTGCAAAAGCAGGTCGTACGAAACCATACCCAGCACGATCGGGGATTTAAAGGTTTCAATAACGTTGTTGATCCGGAAATCAATCTGATTGACATCGAAAATTTCGTTGAGCTGAAGGCTTACTTTCTGGGTCTGGGCAAATCCGGTGGAATACTGGGCCGTGGAAACATATTTGCCGGATATGAAAAGCCGGAAGATCAGGCCTCCAAATAATCCAAGCGCGAGACAGAACAAAATGATCCATTTTCTCCTGATCAGTACCTTTAACAGGTAAATAATATCCATGGGTAAGATTTTTATACTTTCATTTTAAATGGGATAACCAACACCGCGGTCTTTCGCAGGATATTTATTTTAACAGGGAAGAAAAGGATTATTGGGGATCCGGGAAAATAGCAGGCAACCCAGAATCGAAGAAAAAATGCATGCTGATCTCCGGGCGATTAAAATCGGATAATCAGTTCATTAGGGTTACCCAAACGGCTCAAAAATAATAATAAATTTCATAAAGTAAAATTTATTAGACGCCTTATCCGGCAGGATACCCCGCTTGTCCCAAATTAAGAATTCCCCTTTTTAAATATGTTGCTTGAATTGAAGTTTCTATATTAGCGGCCTAGCCAAATGCTGTATGCTTCTGAAGTTTTTATTCTGGTTCAGTCTTTTCATCATTTTTTACAGCTATTTGGGTTATGGCCTGCTGATCTGTTTTCTTGTAAAACTGAAACGCATTTTCGCCAAAAACAAAAAACAGCCTGACACAACCGGTTTCGAGCCTGATGTTACGCTGGTTATCTGCGCATACAATGAAGCAGGTTTCATGGAAAGAAAAATTCTGAACAGCCTGGATCTGGATTATCCGGCAGAAAAGCTCAAATTCATTTTTATTACGGATGGTTCAGACGATGGAACCGCGGACATCATTCGGCAATATCCGCGCATCCAATGGCTGCATCAACCCGAAAGGAAAGGAAAGGTGGCCGCCATGAACAGGGCCATGACGTATGTATATACTCGTTATGTGATATTCAGCGATGCCAATACCCTGCTCAACAAGGGCTGCATACGCAATACCATAAAACATTACGCAGATCCTGCTGTCGGCGGTGTGGCCGGAGAAAAGAAGATCTTCTCCAGGGAAAAGGACCGGGCCGCCGGCGCCGGAGAAGGGCTGTACTGGAAGTATGAATCCCTGCTCAGGAAACTGGATTCGGAATTTTATACGGTCGTGGGCGCAGCCGGGGAGCTGTTTTCAGTACAAACCGGATTATTTCACCGTCTGGCTGAAAATGTTATTCTGGACGATTTTGTGCAATCCCTGCAAATATGTGCCGATGGGTATGTATTCCGTTATGAACCAAATGCTTATGCCACAGAATCTGCTTCTGTTTCCATGAAAGAGGAACAAAAGCGGAAAATCAGGATCTCCGCGGGGGCATTTCAGGCCATGGCCATACTGAAAAATCTTTTCAACGTGATAAAATATCCAGTTTTATCCTTTCAATTCATTTCCCACCGTGTTTTACGCTGGACCCTTTGCCCGGTTTGCCTGTTTTTTCTGTTTGTTTCCAACGGATGGGTGGTCTGCCGCGAAGGGGGCGTTTTCTTTTACCTCCTGTTCGTGGCCCAGCTGCTATTTTATG
>DASRLM010000612.1:0-2013 GCA_035648455.1 Puia sp.
ACCGGATCTACCGGTCCGATGCCCTTTGCAATTATTATTTGGGAAAGACAGCCTACCTCAGAGGGGATTATAAACCGGCAAAAGCTTATTTTTCAAAGGCCAGGGATCTGGACGGGCTGAGGTTCAGGGCTCCGGAACAGATGAATGAAGTGATCAGCAGGCTTTGCGCAAAATATCCATATAGCCACCTGGTGGATACCAGGGCTGCTTTCGAAAGTTCTTCCAATAACGGAATTATCGGCGATGAACTGATGCTGGAGCATATTCATCCCAATTTGCACGGATACGCTTTAATGTCCGATGTTTTTTACCGGTCGATGAAACAGTATCATTTAATTGACGTGAACAAGGAAAATGAAATGGAATTTGACAGACTGCTCAGGGACATGCCCATTACCACAGTGGATTCACTGACCGGAGTTTACACTATTGAAAAGATGAAAAGGAACTGGCCGTTCGGCGATGCGACGGCCAGGGATTCCTTTAAGATCGAATCGAGGGAAGAACAACTGGCCCATGAACTCGCTTTCAGGAAAACAAAATGGGCGATTGCCATGGATTCCCTTTATTACTTTTATGTGAATAAAGAGGATTTTAAAAAGGCCAAAACGGTAATGGAGGGAATGACCCTGGAATACCCGGAAGAAGCAACGTTCTATGAGAAAACGGCCACGCTGTACGGGAAATTAAACGATTTTACGAATGCTGCTTTTTATTTTAAGAAATCATTTGCCCTGTCTCCCTCTTTTCAGGGCGCAAGAACCCTTTTTGTCATTTACCTGAAACTGGATAAACCAGTCGAAGCCATTCCGTACCTTGACTATGCTATTCATAATAATGAGGCGAATATGAATCTTGTCCCGGTTAAGCGATTTTCGGAAGAAGTGATACGGCTGGAAAAAATGGTCAACCGCGATTCTTCGGATCTGGTTATCCTGAACCAGATCGCGGAAAAATACTTTGCCATGGGAAATAAAGAGGGCGCTTCCAAATATATTGAGAAAGTATTAAAGACAGACCCTGGAAATAAGGAAGCGTTAATGCTGCTTGAACATATTAAAGGAGGATAGAACAGGTTGCCGCTGTTAAATTGGCATATACCTTGCGGGATACAAGGAGATTAACTATCAGCTTTTCAATCCTCTTCAAATGCGTAAAATATCTTTATTTGTTTTGTTTCTGACGATTGTAACGGGCGCCATGGGACAGGCCATCGGCCATGTAGATAAAAAGACAAAGGAATTTTATGTTGCTTCGGGCCAGAAACAGGACTATAACGTGTTTGGATATCAGTATGCCAATAATACGACCCGGAAAATGATTTGTTTTTCTTCGCACGTTACCGATGTAAAGGATAATTATAATGGGTGCCCGCTGGGGGCTTATTTTGATACAGGTCAGATGAAAGCCGGTGACAAAATTGTTTACCTGGGTGGAGTAGGCAGTTTTGCCAAGATGAACTTCATTTCCGGAAACGGCACGAAAACGATCTTCTATCTTCCGAAGTCCAGTTTCACAACAAAGTAAACGGAGTACTGGTACTCGTCATCCGCGGCGTGGGCCTGGGCTTTTATCCATTCCCATAACGACCATGGCCCTTTCAACTTTGAAGGGGAAGGAGATTGGCCAGGGGGCCGCAAAGGTTTCAGGCTTTAACAGGCGGATTTCGGTTAAAGGGAATGTCGTGGAATATAGCGCAGAAAACTTCCCTGCAGTTACTGGACAGACTGGTGGATCTTCAGGCGACAGTGCTATCCTATATGGATGTATTTTTATGGGTAGGGGTTATGTTTTTGATCTGTGTTCCGTTTGTAATAATATTTATAAAGAAATCAACCCATAAAGTAGATATGGAACACCTGGTACAGGAATAGCTACTCCAATTAAATCATAGCGAATAATCATTAAATCATGGAACAAAACAACAGTGATAAAAAAACAGCCCTGCTGGTGATGGATGTTCAGGATGCCACGGTAAAAATGCTTCCCGATAATACCGCTTTTATCAAATCC
>DASRLM010000613.1:0-4234 GCA_035648455.1 Puia sp.
AGCCTTTCCGCTCCACTTTTTTCCTGGCTTCATCGATGTTATAAACATCGATGAAGCCAGGAAAAAAGTGGAGCGGAAAGGCTTTCTGGATATCCCGGTAAATCCGGAGCTGGATCTTTTTAAGGAGATTGACCGCCTTAAAAAAGAAAAGAATGCCGTGTTACTGGCGCATTATTATCAGGACGCGGATATTCAGGATGTGGCTGATTTTATAGGCGATAGTCTGGGACTGGCTCAGGAAGCTGCCAGAACGAAAGCGGATATCATTGTGTTTGCCGGTGTTCATTTTATGGCAGAGACAGCCAAGATCCTGAATCCGGATAAGAAAGTGTTGCTTCCGGATCTGAATGCCGGTTGTTCCCTGGCTGATTCTGCGCCGGCCCCCCTGTTCAGGGTATTCAAAGAAAAATATCCTGATCATCTGGTGATCTCCTACATCAATTGCTCGGCGGAAATAAAGGCCCTCAGCGATATCATCTGTACGTCTTCGAATGCCCAGAAGATTATAGAGAGCCTTCCGGAGGCTCAGAAAATAATTTTTGCGCCTGATAAGAACCTCGGGGCTTATCTGAATAAAAAAACAGGACGAAACATGGTGCTCTGGAACGGCGCCTGTATGGTGCATGAAATTTTTAGTCTCCGGAAAATATCCGAATTGAAAGCCAGGCATCCGAAAGCCAAATTCATCGCTCATCCGGAATGTGAAGAGGCTATCCTCAGCATGGCGGATTTTATCGGTTCCACCACGGCGCTGTTGAAGTTTTCCCAATCGGATCCGTCGACGGAATTTATTGTGGGCACCGAGTCTGGTATTCTGCACCAGATGAAACTGGCCTCACCCGAAAAATTATTTATTCCAGGGCCGCCGGAAACAAATTGTGCGTGCAATGATTGTCCGCACATGAAGCTGAATACGCTGGAAAAACTTTATCTCTGCATGGCGTATGAAACACCGGAAATCCGGATGGAGAAACATTTGCTGGATGCGGCCAGAAAGCCAATTGACCGGATGCTGGAGATCAGCAAGCGGTACGGACTCTGATTTTATTTGTCCGGTCACCGTCCCATAAAGACCATCAGAATCTGGATATCTGTTGGATTCACCCCGCTGATCCGGCTTGCCTGGCCCAGGGTTCTGGGTTTTATTTTTTTGAATTTTAGTAAAGCCTCCGTGGAGAGTGCCGATACCCGGTCGTAATTGAAGGTTTCGGGAATGGCAAGTTGTTCGAGCTGAGAAATTCTTTTGACGAGTTCTTTTTCTTTTTTTATATAAACATCATATTTCAGCTGGATTTCCGCCTGCTCCAGGCCATCCGGACTGTAAGGCGCCAGTTTTTTCAGTAATGCGGGAATTCCCCTGGTCATGACGCTAATGCTGATGGAGGGTCTTAAAAGAAGGCTGGAGGCCTTTTGCTTTTGAAGCATGGGCGACAATCCTTTTTCCCTGAGAAAAGGCTCTCCTTCCTCCGGCGAAATGGAAAAGTCATTTAATATGGTAGAAATTGATTTTACCTCATCTTTCTTGATATTTACAGCCTGTAACCGGTCAATTGACGCCAGACCGAGGGCGTGGCTTTTTTCCGTCAGTCTCAGGTCGGCGTTATCCTGGCGTAAAAGAGTCCTGAATTCCGCCCTGGAAGTAAACATCCGGTATGGTTCTTCGGTGCCTTTGCTGATCAGGTCATCTATCAGGACGCCAATATAGGCTTCACTCCGGCCGAGAACAACGGGCTCAAGATTGTTGATTTTCTGATAGGCGTTTATTCCGGCCATCAGGCCCTGACAGGCTGCTTCTTCATAACCGGTTGTTCCATTGATCTGTCCGGCCAGGAAGAGATTATTCAGCAGTTTGGTTTCCAGATTGTGTTTTAACTGGGTAGGCGGGAAATAGTCGTATTCGATGGCGTAACCCGGACGGAATGCCTTAAAATGTTCAAAGCCCGCTATCATACGAAGCGCTTCGTATTGCGTTTCTTCGGGCAAGGAGGTACTGAATCCGTTCACATAAATTTCGACAGTATTCCAACCTTCGGGTTCAATAAACAGCTGATGTCTTTCTTTATCAGCGAAACGGTTGAGTTTGTCTTCTATGCTTGGACAGTATCTTGGTCCCGTTCCGTCGATCCGCCCGGTGAACATTGGGCTTCTGTCGAATCCGGTCCTGAGTATGTCGTGAACCCGGGTATTGGTATATGTTATCCAGCAACTTTTTTGATGGTCCGGCAAGGGTATATCCAGGTACGAGAATCCTGTGGGATTTTCATCGCCCGGTTGTTCTTCCATTTTGCTGTAGTCCAGGCTCCTGCCGTCGATCCGGGGTGGTGTTCCGGTTTTCAGCCGGTTGCTTTCAAATCCTTCTGTCCGCAATTGCTCGGTTATTCCGGTTGCCGCCTTTTCCGCCATTCTTCCCCCGCCGAATTGCTTTTCCCCAATGTGGATGATACCGTTTAGGAACGTGCCGTTGGTAAGGACAACCGACCTGGATTTAATCCGGTTTCCCATACCCGTAATGACTCCAGTTACCATATGATTCTCAATAAGCAATCCGTTAACCATATCCTGGTAGAAATCTACATTTGGCGTGTTTTCCAGCATATTCCGCCAGGTGGCTGCGAAAAGCATACGGTCGTTCTGAGCCCTTGGGCTCCACATAGCTGGTCCTTTGGATTTGTTCAGCATCCTGAACTGGATCATGCTTTTGTCGGTCACAATCCCGGAATAGCCGCCCATGGCGTCTATTTCCCGTACAATCTGGCCCTTGGCAACACCCCCCATGGCCGGATTGCAACTCATCTGGGCAATGGTCTGCAGGTTCATGGTGATCAATAATACCCTGGAACCCATATTGGCGGCAGCAGCGGCAGCTTCGCAACCAGCGTGACCCCCACCCACAACAATGACGTCATAAGATGAAAACATTCAGCAAAGGTATACCAGACGGAGAGTTTTGAAGGAAGCGATTTTAAGGACCCGGGGAGTGGCCGCTCCTGACGGCCAGAGGCGATTAACTGAAATTGGAATTTTAAAGGATCAATCGGATTCAAATAATAAGGGTATAATTCCTATGTTCCACGTGGAACATGCTTTAAGGCGCAATTGAAATCCTTAGCAGGGCCTAAAAAGCGACCTTATGGTGCCATTGGGCCTAATAGCCAAAGAGCCTGGTTTTATTTTGGAAGCCTGTTCATTCCCGGGAAGAGTGGCAAGTATCTTCATCAACCGCCACCGGCAATGCGCTATTCCGGAGAATTGGTTCTTCTGTTGCACTTTTTTATCGGATGCCGGAATAGTTGCCGGAAACGGCAACATAAATAATTGGCCGGCCAATTTGATATGGAGGCAGTAGCCTGTTTTGGAATCGGAATTGTAGATGTAGCGGAAGGCTGCTTTCTGTGCATATTCGATGGCTATACTATGGGCTAGCTGTAAAAAGCGGAAATACGTCAAACCTTCACTGATCCAGGGTCGATCGCGGATTGTTTCACGTGGAACCTTATTTAAAATATCGCTTCAAATATTCGTTTTCTTTGAATCTCATCTTATCCTGCTCCTTTTTTGTTTTGTCCTTGTAATGGCAAAGGTGGAGCGCCCCATGAAAAATCACCCGGTGAATCTCTTCGTTGAAAAGGTTGCCCAGATCCCTGGCGTTTTCGCGAACCCGGTCAACGCTGATGTAAATTTCCCCAGAAACCTTGTTGTTTTCAGCCGGGAAGGATGGAAAGCTGAGAATATCTGTATAAAAATCATGTTTAAGAAACTTACGGTTTAAGTCCAGCAGATATTCATCATCACAAAAAATGTAGGTCAACTCCTCCAGCTGCTGTCCTTCGCGCCGGAATAGATCTGCTAAAAAAAGCCGGAGTCCGTTCCGGCGGGGGAGCGTAGAACGTATCAGAAAATGAAAGCTAATCGGTAGTTTGTCTCTATTCATGCCATTTCCGAAAATCGTAAAGTCAAGTCAGAGAACAAAGCTACTTTTGTTCCTACACATGAAAAGACTTTCAGAGCTAAGAACAGGGGCAAGAGCCAGAATTCATTCATTCGAAAAAAACGATCTCTTCCTAAAACTGATGGAAATGGGTTGTGTTCCGGGAGAGATTATAAAGGTGGAAAAAGTGGCCCCGCTGGGTGATCCGATTTCTATTGCCGTGGCAGGATATCATCTGAGCCTTAGGCTGGATGAAGCTGAGAATATATTTGTGGATCCCATTTTTTCCTGAGGGAGAAATACATA
>DASRLM010000614.1:0-2922 GCA_035648455.1 Puia sp.
TGAACACGTTCGAAAATATGGAGGGCCTTACCTGGTTCATGCACGCGTTCCCCTGTTAACCCATCATACCAGCGGGGTGCGCATGGAAAGCTACCGCAGCGCGGAAGATCTTATCCGGCACCGTGCCCTGGATCCACTGCAAGTGTTAAAAAGACAGTTATTCCAGCAGGGCATTCCGGAATCGCACCTGGCCGATCTGGAAAAAAATGCAGCATACACGGTTGCCGCTGCTTTTGAAAAAGCCAAAACTTCCCCCGAACCTGAACCGCACACGGCGGAGGAACATATTTTTGTTCCCGTTACCATCACGGAAGAACAGGGAGAAAGAGCGCCGGCCGATGGAAAGAAAATATTGATGGTCGATGCGGTTTTGTATGCGCTGCGCGAAATTCTGGAAGATTATCCGGAAGCGGTTCTATACGGACAGGATGTGGGAAGAAGGCTTGGCGGTGTCTTTCGCGAAACAGCCACCCTGGCAGCACAGTTCGGGGACCACCGGGTATTTAATACAGCCATACAGGAAGCTTACCTGATCGGGTCTACGGTAGGGATGAGTGCAGCAGGATTAAAACCCATCGTGGAGATTCAGTTTGGCGACTATGTATTTCCGGGGTTTAACCAGCTGGTAACAGAAGTGGCGAAATCATCTTACCTGAGCTGTGGTAAATTTCCCGTGCAAACGCTGATCAGGATACCCGTGGGCGCCTATCAGGGTGGTGGACCTTATCACAGCGGCAGTATGGAAACCACGCTGCTCTCTGTAAAAGGACTGAAGATTGTATATCCGTCCAACGCGGCCGATATGAAAGGATTGATGAAGGCAGCTTTCCAGGATCCGAATCCGGTACTGATGCTGGAACATAAGGGACTTTACTGGAGCAAGGTGCCCGGAACGGAAGGGGCCCGGACCACGGAACCTTCGAAAGATTATATCATTCCGCTGGGTAAGGGCCGGGTGGTTATTGCCGCAACAGCGGAGGCCCTGCAACAAGGGAATACCTGCTGTGTAGTCACTTATGGAATGGGTGTTTACTGGGCACTGGCAGCTGCGAAAAAATTGCCGGGGCAGGTGGAGATCATTGATCTGCGCTGTTTATTCCCATTGGATGAGGAATTGATTTTTGAGACGGTGAGCAAACATGGAAAATGCCTGGTCCTGACGGAAGAGGCACAAAATAATTCTTTCGCGGAAGCACTTGCGGGAAGAATTTCACGGGCCTGTTTTCATTGGCTGGATTGTGCAGTGGAAGTACTGGGCGCTTTGAATGTTCCGGCCATTCCCCTGAACAGACAAATGGAAAAGGAGATTCTTCCCGATGCGGATAAAACAGAAGCAAGACTCAGGGCACTGCTGGAACATTAATAAGAACACAAGCTATAAAATTGAAAAAAGGAAGCCGAAACGGTCTTCCTTTTTTTGATGCCGATAACCTGCTAAAGCTGTTAACGGGTTAATTGTGAATATCAAAATTAACTCCCGGCGGCGGCGGCGTATGATGTCGGTCATAATATTCGCGGCTGTGGTGATGATTCTGATGGTAATACCTATGTTCCACGCAGCCGGTTGTTGCAAACAACATGGCCAGCAGTACAAATAAAGGAAGAATTGTTTTTACAATTTTTTGCATAGTGCTTATTTTACTTATAGTCTTTCAATTATCGTGCCCTGCAACCCGCTCGCAGTTTCAGGAAATCCAGCACCGGATGGATAAAATCATCGAACGTGCCAGCCAGCGCACTCAATACACAATCCTTTTGCCCTCCAGTGCAGACTGTTTGGCCAGTTCGAGGATTTTGACAACAATAAGATTATTTTCCAGCGAAGAAAGATCGTTTTCGGGATGTATTTCGCCCCGAAGAACTGCGGCCAGGTAAACCAGGTTATCCGTAAAAGCCGCGGGTTTAATTTCAACATGATCATAGCTGTCCTTAAGCCTTTCCTGCAGGGTATTGGCGTTCAGTGCATGCAGGTATCCTGTTTTGCCAAATACTTCCATGTCTTTAATACCGAAAGGCCAGTTCCAGGATGCTTCAATGAGGCCGGTGGCTTCGGGGTATTCCAGCAGGATCGTGGCATCATCATCCACTTTGGGATAGATATCCGGTTTGTAATGACGGGTGATGGCCGTAACGGCAATGGGTGCCTTTCCATCCATGAGCCAGGTCATCAGATTGGCTCCGTAACAACCGAAATCCACCAATGCTCCGGCGCCATTCTTTGCCGGATCGGTCAGCCATTTTAAAAAATCGGGACTGCATCCAATCTCTTTGGGACCCTGATGTCCATCGTGCACAACCATTTTACGGATAATTCCAATGGCCTGTTGTTTGTGCACCATATCATATATCTGCTGGTTGCTGGAATACCATGTGGTTTCGAAATTGGTAAGCAGATGAATATGATATTGACGGGCGAGATACGCCATCCGTTCAGATTGCTTAACGGTCATGGCCAGCGGTTTTTCCACCATCACGGAAACCCCTTTTGGTGCGCACGCTTCCACTACGGCCAGGTGATCCGAAATGGCGTTGTAAGCCAGCATCGCGTCTGGCTTTATATGTTCGAGCATGGAAGGAACGTCTTTATAAAACAGCGTGTCCGGCAGGTTGTATCTTTTTTTATATCGTTTCACCAGGTCCTGGTCGCCCTCTGCAATACCCAGTATAATCACTTTGCCTTTTTTATAATTCTCCAGGAGTCCGAATACGTGATCATGGTTAAGCCCTGCCACACCCACCCGGAGCGGCGGTTGGGCAAAAGCGGCGACCACGCACGACAATAGGAGGGCCAGGAAACTACCTGTTTTCATTTTTGATTATTTATGGGAAAATAAGATTTTATTGCGTCTTTCGGGGTTACTTATTTGCAAGCGCCATGGCCGCTTTCAAAATACCGTCAAATTTTTTGACCGGAATATCCTG
>DASRLM010000615.1:0-4667 GCA_035648455.1 Puia sp.
GATGGATGACAGAACACCAGTCGAAAGACCGGCTGGGAACAAATAAATAAAATGAAGAACCGGAATGTGTCTGCGGCTTTATTCACCGCAGGCGCATTTTTTCTTCTTCCACATCCATAAGCATCTGGTATTTGCGGATCAGTTCTTCGTCTGTGGTCAGGTCCTTGTTCCATTGCCGGAGCCATTGGCGCTGGCGGGCGAGCAGCTTCAGGTAGACTTCTTTAAAGACTACCGGATCATGAGCATTTGCATCAAATAACTGTTCTGCTTCCAGTTTTTTTTCCAGTTGTTGTAAAGCCGTATTGGAAATGATTTCAGCGGCGTGATGTTCTCTTAAATAGACCAGGCTCTCCATGGCCAGCCTTCGGCGAAGCATAACCGATTGTTTTTCTATGGAAAGCGGGTGAAACCGGTCTTCCAGTTTCAGCCAGCGTGCCAGCAGGGGAAGGGTCAGTCCCTGCACGACCAGCGTGACCAGTATCACAACAAAACTGATAAAAATGATGAGGTTCCGCTGTGGAAATGCCGTTCCGTTACCGAGATAAACGGGTATGGATAGTGCCGCCGCCAGGGACACCACACCACGCATGCCTGTCCATCCATACAGCAGGGGCGCTCTCCATCCGGGGCGGTTATCGGCAGTCGTGATGTAGCGGCTGATGAATACGGTAAATGCCGAAGCGCCAAAGGTACAAACCAATCTGGCCAGCATCAGCAGGGCAGTAATAAACAATCCATACCGGATGGCCTGCCCGAGTGTTACGCCGTCCAGCTGACCAACAATCACCGGCAACTCCAGCCCGATCAGCATAAAGACCAGGCCGTTCAGCACAAAGCCCAGTGCCGCCCAAACATTCGCGCCCCGGAGCCGGCTGCGGTAACTCAGGAATAAATGGCTTTTGGAAGATAAAAAAAGTCCGCCGCTGACCACGGCCAGCACGCCGGAAACATGAATGGACTCAGCGGCCATATACATCACATAAGGTGTGGTGAGTGTAAGCACAATATCCATATTCGCATCTGTCGGCAGCCATTTATGCAGGCAGTAAAACAACAGGGCAACCGTCAGACCAACGGCTATTCCGGCCAGGATCACCCAGATAAAACTTAATGCCGCTTCGTGAAAAACAAATCTTCCGGTTTCTATGGCGACCAGCGCAAAACGAAATATCACGAGGCTGGATGCATCGTTCAGCAGGCTTTCTCCTTCTATGATGGATCCTATTGCTTTGGGTATCCTGACGTATTTCATGATGGCCGAGGCGCTCACAGCATCGGGCGGCGACACAATGCCACCCAGTAAAAAACCCAGGGCCAGGGAGAAGCCCGGTATCACCGAACTGGCCACCATGGCCACTACGATGGAAGTAACGATCACGATCAGGAAAGCAAAACTTCCGATGATGCGGCGCCAGCGCCAGAGTTCTTTCCAGGAAGTGTACCAGGCGGCTTCATATAAAAGCGGCGGCAGGAAAATGATAAAAATCATTTCCGGCTTTATGCTGATGTTGGGAATGCCGGGTATAAGGCTGAGAACAAGTCCCCCCAGCACCAATACGATCGGATAAGCGACCTTCAGTTTCCGCGCCAGCAGAACCAGCAACACAATCACGAGTATCAGGGCAATATATTGGGTGAACTGAGGCAGCATGGAAGTTTTGTAATAACACCAAAACAGGGTCAGGAGCGCATCACGGGAAATAATTATTGCTGATATTTCTTCAGCCCGTAATTGCCAAATTCGATCAGCTGATCCGCATTCATATATCCTTTGGTGTAAGTGACGATATTGCCATTTTTATCTGCAATAATCAGCGTGGGGTAGGCGTCCACCTCAAATTTTTGTGAAAGAGAAGGGCCGTCCCCTTTTTCCATATCGATCGCCACATTGATGAAATGGGCATTGAAAAAATCGCCGGCTGCTTTTTTGGTAAAAGTATTCTTCTTTAGCATTTTACAGGGACCGCACCAGGAAGCGTAGGCATCAAGGAAGATGAGTTTATTTTCTTTTTTGGCCTGTTCCAGCGCCTTTGCCCATGAATTTTCCAGGAATTGAATGCCGGCCGGCGGGGTAGATAGTCCGGGATTTTCGTTGGCGGGGGAGCGGGAAAAAGCCCAAACAGCAAATGTCAGGGGCAATACCATCAGATAAAGCAAATACTTTTTCATATACGGGTTGATGGCTATGAAATTAATGAATAAAATTGGTTAATATACAGACGATCTCATACTCCGGACCGGGTACTCCAACGGTGTGGATATGTAAAATAATATGAGTGAAGCTGAGGTTAAGGGTGAAAACACCTTAAAATGTTATATATAATCACCGATCAGGATATAATTTGTCATCTTCTTTCTCTGTGATCAATTGCAGGATATCAGCGGGCTGGCATGCCAGGTGATGGCAAATCAATTCCAGGGTGGAAAAGCGGATTGCCCTGGCCCGGGAGATTGGTTTGTTTGTTTTCAATAAGCAGGTAAGTTAGCCGCATGGCTTCCTGGCAAAGGTCCTGGCGGACAATGCTGTCCTGGCTTTCTGAATAATAGCCTTCATTGAAAAATAAATACAAAGTGGTTAAAACCGCTTCTAATCTTTTACTGATCTCCGCCTCATCGGGAAATTCAATGATCGCTTTTTCATCCCTTAGTTTTTCCCTCGCCCGGTATAATCGCTTATGGATGGTCTCCCTGTTCGTCAGGAAAGCAGTGGCAATTTCCTCAATGCCGAATCCGCAAAGAACCCGAAGCGCCAAGCCGATTTGTGCCTCCGTTGAAACGACCGGGTGGCAAATGGCAAAGAGCATCTGTAACTGGCTGTCGGTAATATTGGAGTTGGACAGATCAATAAAGATCTCCTCAGTCCGCTGTCCGGAATGCTTTATTTGCGGGGAGATTTTTTCGGAAAAGACCTTGTTGCGGATAATATAATTTCTGGCCTTATTCTTTGCCACGGAATAAAGCCACGCTGTGGGATTTGCAGGAATACCCCGGTAAGTCCATGTTTCCAGTGCTTATAAGAAAGTTTCGCTGGCCAGATCTTCGGCAATTTCAATGTGTTCAATACCAAAAAGTTTGCACAACACAGCGGTTATTTTCCGGAATTCAGTCCGGAATAAATGCGGTATTAATTCGGCTTGTTCCATAAATAAAAGTCCCTGAAAAAATACAATTCATTCAGGGGCTTTGGCAATTTAGTGAATGCCGTCGTTTTTGGCAATCTTCCGAACCTCCACGGAATTGCCCTCTCCCTGCAGAGCGGGACAGCCTTTTGCAAATTCAACCGCTTCTTCCACAGATTCTGCTTTAACTGTAATAAAACCGCCGATGGTTTCTTTGATGTCTCCAAAAGGCCCGTTGGTAACGGTCTTGTTGGATCTGACAACCCGGGCATCTTCGAAAGGCAGGCCCGTACCTCCGCTGAATTTGTTTTGTGCGGCAATGCCGCCAATCCAATCCATGGTTTGTTTCATCCAGACCTGCATCTGTTCGGGGGAAGCCAGCTTTCTGCCGTCTTCGTGCCGCATGATCAATGCAAATTCGTCCATTTTTTTAAGTTTTATGGTGATTGAATGGGAATATACCCGGATAACAAGTGAGATTGGCCGGATCGGACATAGCCAGGAAAATAGGCCTAACGATATAGGGTTATGCTGCAAATACGCCGCATTTGCCGATCTTTGTGTTTTTATTATTTAACGGCGTAGATCAACCACAAAGCTACAATCAAATGTCCTATTGCAGTTATATTGATACCATGGAAGGGCCTAAAAAAGAGCTGCATAAATCCTACCATGATAACCATTACGGATTTCCCATTCACAACGATGACGAATTATTTGGCAGGCTTTTAATGGAGATTAACCAGGCCGGATTAAGCTGGGAAACGGTATTGAAAAAGGAGGTTAACTTTAGAAAAGCGTACAGCAAATTCAACATCAAAAAAGTGGCGGCTTATAAAGAAGCTGACAGGGAAAGGCTTTTGGCAGACCCGGGCATCATTCGCAACCGCTTAAAAATTAATGCCGCCATTGAAAATGCAAAGGCGATCCTCCTGCTTCAGAAACAATACGGTTCATTTGAAAAATGGCTGGAAGCACATCATCCCAAAACAAAAGAAGAATGGGTAAAGTTGTTCAGGGAAACTTTCCGCTTTACCGGAGGTGAGATTGTGAATGAATTCTTGATGAGTACAGGATACCTGTCCGGCGCCCATGCCAAAGACTGTCCCGTTTATCATAAAATCCTGAAAGCAAAACCCTTTTGGAATAAGGCATAGGGAATGAATCAATGGGCGAGGCGTATAGGTAAACAGGTAAAGCTGGTACCCATGAGGCAGCAACGGGTTAACAACTATTTCATTTCATATTTTGAAGGGAAACCTCCCTTTCTGAACAATTCCGGGCCGAACATGGTGGGCTTATATTCGTTTACGAAATCGACATTCGCTTTTTCAGGAATTTGCTTTTCCATACCCACCGCCCAGAAACAGGCGTTCACCAATAATCTTCTCAGGTCTTCGCTTAAAAAATCTATTGCGGCGCCCATGGTAGTGGCGAATGCTTTTCCATCCTTCCCGCCGGGAATATGATAGTTTCTTGTCCAGGCCACCGGCATAACCGATTTTTGCAGGTTGACCGGGCGGTTGCAGTCATGCCGCTGGTGGATTG
>DASRLM010000616.1:0-7434 GCA_035648455.1 Puia sp.
CAACGCATTTAAATATACCCATGCTAACGAAAAAATTGTCCTGTCGGTAAACGGGGGCCTCCAGGAGTCAATGTTATATATCTCGGTAGCCAACTCTGGCTGTGAACTACTGCCGGATCAGCTCAATAAACTGTTCGATAAATTCTATGTAGCCGGAGAGCATAAAGGAGATTCCGATAAAATGGGCACCGGCATCGGACTGGCGTTCACCCGACAGCTGGTTCTTTTACTGAATGGCAGTATTGAAGTCAGTAATCAGCATGGATGGCTCTCTTTTAATGTACAGTTGCCTTTATTTGATGCCGCGACAACACAAAAGCCGCCCGAGAAAAAACAACTGATTTCCGGTAACCCTTCTTATCTGTTCAAATCCATAACGACAAATTATCCATCGATTACAGGAGATTCCACAGCTGAAAAGAATAAAGAAGCTATTATCGAGACCCTGAAAAACGGCAGCCGGAGGAACGTACTAATCATTGAGGATGAACCGGAGATTCGGTTTTTATTAAGAGATATCCTGCAGGACGACTATATCGTTTCAGAATCGGAAGACGGAGAAAAGGCGGTCGGTTTTCTTCAGAAAGTTATTCCTGACCTGATTATCTGCGATGTGATGATGCCGAATATGAACGGCCTGGAGCTCTGTAATAAAATAAAAAACACACCGGCCACCTGTCATATTCCTTTTATTTTATTATCTGCCCGCGACACGATTGAACAGCATATGGAAGGATATGAAGTCGGCGCGGATGCCTATATCGCCAAACCTTTTCATACCCCTCATCTTAAAATTCGCGTACGGAAAATGCTGGAACAGGCGGAAAAGCTTCACCAGTTTTTTAAAACCGATCAGCCTTTAGCCTCCCTGATAAACTCAGATCTGCCGCCGACCGATAAACAGTTTCTGGATAAACTTGCAGTCATCATCGAAGAAAAGATGGATGATACGGAGTTTAATGCGGAAAATATTGAAAAAATATTATGTATGAGCAAGATGCAGTTGTATCGAAAACTGAAAACACTCACGGGCATGACCCCGGGAGAATTCATCAAACATATGCGCTTAAAGGCCGCCGCTCAATTATTGACATCTACCCGACTAAACGTTACTGAAATTTTTCTCCGGACAGGATTTAATAACCAGTCCTACTTTTTCCGCGAATTCCGAAAACGTTACAAAGCTGCACCAAACGAATACAGGTCCCAACAGACGATACAGATTTAGAAACAACTTTTCTCTGAAACCCGCCAACGACATACATTAACCCACTGATTATCCAGGGAATGTAATCCCCGTACACAAGTTTGTATGTATAGTGTACTATATCCGGATGCTTTGGAACTAGCTTTATTTACGATTTGAGCTATATGAAATTGACCAGCATTGCTTTGGCTGTTTATGTACTATCTATGTCAGTTTTGGCAGGCGTTGCCCAGACCGGCTATGATAACCATCTTCATTTAAAAATTGCCGGCGACTCAACAGCTGGCTTTCGCACAGAAATTTACCAGGGTAATCAGTTACAGGTTACCCGTACTGAAGAATTCTCTCTTTCCCTTTCCAATCTCGATCACAGTGTTATGACATCGATTCCGTCCTGGAAAGGACAAAACTGGAGTGGTAATGACAGTCTGCTGACGCTGAGCGGAAACACATATATCAAAGACCTTGATGCGAATCTGAACATAACGGTCACGTACCAGGTGATGCCTGATCATATTGTAAAGAAAACGATCCGGCTGTTCCAACCCTCTATGCCGGATATGTATTATATATTAAAGGAAACAAACCGGCCTGCAAATACGCCATCACGCTATTGCAGTTTTGAATATGACAGCTTCCCCGGTGGCTTCGTTCATGAAATCTTTCCATCCGCCGGATGGATCACTCCGGATAACAACCTGGTTGGTTTTCTCACAGATGCCGGATATAAAAATCAATATTCCAGAGGCACGCGGCGGCGGTTCAGCGGACGGGTCGGTGGACTGGTGGGACTTCGTAAACTACCCGATCCGGAACTTTTTTCTGTTGCTACCACCGGCGAGAGACAACGTAATGATCAGTATGTCCGCCTCACTTATGGTGAAATGTTTGATCTTGATGCAGGCTCTTCTACTAATCTGAAAATTCCAGAACAGTTTACACCCGACCACGCGAAGGTGGAAATTAAAGACTCCGTGATCTCCGTGTTTTGCCAGGCCGGTGCGTCTGCAGGTGTGTCCTTTTTCCCTCCCTTCACAGATCAGCATGTTTATACGATATCTTTTTTATGCAGAGGAAACGCATCACTCGCTCTCAAAATGTTCAGATTCAAAAATGGTACACAACGGGAAGAACTGGAAGACGGACTGAAATACATTGACGCCTTCCCTACCTCAGAGTCTGAATGGACGCTTTTTAAAGGCAGTATTCTGATTCCTTATATAGAACATGATAGTGTTCAGCTATTCATTGGTACGGAAGCAGGCAAAGAATGCAGGATCATCCTGAAGAATCTGAAAATACAGGAACATCAGCCACAAAGGGATGCTTATAATATTCTTCCGCTGGGTAAGGCCATCGAAAAAACCAGTTATGTTTTTTTCCAGCCATGGAAATCGCATAAGGATTTTATGATCGCATCGCAGGTGAAGCTGGCAGAAGGAAAAGGGTTTAAGGGATCAGAGATCGAAAAAATGCTCTACGGCAATTTCAATGCTTTAACCTGGATTACTTCGGTACAGGATTTTACTCCGTTCAACGTACCCAATATGAACTATATGCCGGACATGTATAACCGCGATTGTTTTTTCGCGGCGGTGTCTACCTACAATGAAAAGTTGAATCTTTCTCTCTGGAATCAATGGGCAAAAACACAAACAACCCGGGGCGCTATCGGTACCATCATAACGCCGTATATGGGTTCCGTGGAAGCGAAAGATAATGAAGCGAGTATCGAATGGCTGATTTGGGCCATGTTGAATAAAAGACGTTTTGGTTATGTTCCGCCGGAAGAAATAATTAAACGGACAGTTGATTATATCCTGAATGAATTTGATTCGGCCGGTGATGGTATCTGTCATTCGCATTTCCCCCTTTGCCAGGTTGATATCATCGACTTCAATCCTAAAACCGATCGTCTTGCCGTGAATCAGGGTATGCTGGCCATCGCCTTACGCACTATCCGGGAACTCGGTTATCCGGTATCGGCGTCTCATATAGAAAAAGCGGAACAGGCATACCGGAATTTTTATGATGTAAAAAGAAAACATCTGCTGTTTGATAAAAATTTTCCAGATCTCATATCAGTAACGGATCTCGAACCGGAATTCTTCTCTCTCTGGCTCTTCAACCGTCCCATACTTACAGATGAAATGGTTATTAATCACCTGAATCAGATTCCCCTGCTGAACAAAGTAGCTGATTCACCACATCCGGCATACGGCACAACGGCGCCCATTCTGATACGCCTGACGCAGGATAAAAAAGGATATGCTTTTCTCAGTAAGGACTATCAGCCCTTTGACAAATTCGGTGAAGAAAATTATGCTGACGGGAAAAACGACGGCTTCTACTACAACGGCGGGAGTTGGTTCAGGCCCGAATACTGCGCGTATGTAGCAGGTATGAAACATGGTTGGACCAAGGCCCGTGATCTCATGGAGAACCGAATATGGGCTGAAATAAACCTGAATCCTAACTGGCCATACAGTAAAGAATTTATCCCTACCAAATGGAAATCGTTCGAGAGCTGGTGGCCTTCTACCAGGGGCCTTTGCTGGAATATATTTATTCTGATGGCAGATGAAGTGGCCGGGCTCAGACAACCGGAAATGGATCCCGATTATAAATCTAAAATGAAGTCTCCAATTTCTTTAACACCCATTGTTCAATCTCAAAACTGATCTCGCTTATGAAAGAAAAATTAAGGATTGCGTTCAGGCCAGGGGTAAAATTTTCTGCGTTGTTCCTCATGGCTGCATTATTTTTTGCCAGCGCACATGCGCAGGATGATACGAAGAATACCAGGCATATTACCGGGCTGGTCACCAATGAGCGGGGCGAAGCGCTGAGTGGTGTTACCCTTGCACTCACCGGTTCTAAAATTGCGACCGTTACAGATGAGCTCGGTAAATATAATATGCAGGTGCCGGAATCCGGGGGCAGCATTGACGTGACCTCTATTGGCTATTTAAAACAAACGGTAGCCATTGGCGCCGGGTCAGTGATCAATATAAAGCTGGCTGAAAACATGACCGGCCTGAATGATGTAGTCGTGGTAGGATATACAACGCAAAAAAGATCTGATGTAACAGCCGCGGTGTCAGTGATCGATGCCCGCAACATCCGCGATATTCCGGTGGGTGGTGTGGATCAGATTATGCAGGGAAAAGCATCTGGTGTTGTAGTAACAAATGCCACAGGCGCACCAGGTAGCCCCATTGAAATACGTATCAGAGGTATCGGCACGATTGGGAACAATGATCCTTTGTACATAATTGATGGTGTACCCACCAAAGATGGCATCAATGAGATCTCGCCGAATGATGTTGAAAGTATTACGATATTAAAGGACGCGGCCTCTGCTTCCATTTACGGATCGAGATCTGCCAACGGCGTTGTGCTGATAACTACAAAAAAAGGAAAATCAGGTATCCCGCGGTTTAGTCTCAATGCATATACCGGCGTGCAGACACCCGGTCATCTGATCGATATGGCGAACACACAGGAATATGTGAAAGCATTTAATACTGCAGCGACCAATGATGGCAGGCCATTGATTCCGCAGAGTACAATTGATACATTAGGTAATACCAACTGGCAGAAGCAGGTGTTGAATACTGCGCCGTTGACGAACGTACAATTCTCGGTAAGTGGTGGAAGTCCGAATACAACCTATGTATTATCCGGGTCGCTGTTCAATCAGAAAGGGATGATCATCAATTCGAATTATACCCGCGTGAATGTACGGACCTCGATCATCAGCAACATTTCCAAATATTTTACACTCGGTACCAATCTCAACCTGGCTTATAATCAAAACGCACAGGTTGGTAGTTCAGGGGATGGCTATGGTTCGGGCAATCCGGGTGCAAGTATCATGCGTTATGCTTTGTTCAGAACACCTGCAACACCAGTTTATAATCCCGATGGCAGTTTTGTGGATCTGCCAAATCCTTCTTCATTTTTCGGTGATGGATACAATCCTGTGGGACTAGCCTATAACACGAACACAAAATATTATAATTATTCTTTGCTGGGAGATATCTATCTGCAAATGCAGCCGGTTAAAAACCTGTTCATCAAAACAGATCTTGGAACGAATGACATCATTACAGATTACAAACAATTTAATCCTACCTGGGGAACCCGCGCGATAAACGCCACCGGTTCACTCGGCCAATCAAACGCCGATAACTTCAATTATAACTGGACGAATACCGCTACTTACCGTTTGGAAAAGGGCAACTCCGTCGTGGATCTGTTGGGCGGTACGGAGCTGATCTCCAACGACACAAAAGGATTTTCGGGCTCTACACAGAATTATCCGAACCAGTCGCCGGCGTTTCAGTATCTCGACAATGGTGCCGGCACGCCAACTGATCCGCATGGTCAGACCGGTGGCAATGAATCGAAATGGGATTTGTTTTCTTTATTCGCCAAAATCGGATATGCGTTGGACGATAAATATCTTGCAACGGTCAGCTGGCGAAGAGATGGTTCATCGCGCCTTCCGCCCGATAACCGCTACGGAAATTTCTTTTCCGGATCCCTGGGATGGCGCATCGACAAGGAAGCTTTTATGAAAGATGTAAGTCAGATTTCATTGCTGAAATTAAGGGGAAGTATCGGTCAACTCGGTAATCAGGAAATAGGTAACTACGCATATACATCAACGGTAGGACCAACCTCCGGTTACTCTTTCAACGGCGTGCTGGCGCCAGGTTATACAATTACTACGGTCGGAAATCCGGATATCCGCTGGGAAACGAGCACACAGCAGGATGTTGGTCTGGACATCGGTATCCTGGAAAACGCGTTTACTTTCAGTGTCGACTATTATCATAAAACAACATCCGGTATGCTGCTTCCCGTACCGGTTCCAAGCAGCGCGGGAAGTGCGACACAACCGACAGAAAATGCGGGTAACGTAGTAAACAGCGGCTTTGAATTTACCGCGGGCTATCATAAGAATATCAATAAAAACTGGCGCTATTCAATAAACGCCAATTTCTCCACCTTGCATAATGAGGTCACAGAACTTGCCGATGGCAAACCCATTCCGGGCGGAAGAATAGATGACAACGTATACGCTACGCTGACTACGGTGGGTCAGCCTATCGGTGAATTTTATATGCTGAGGCAGCAGGGAATTTTTCAGAACGCGAAAGAAGCTTTTACCAGTGCATATCAGGGACCAGGCGTCCGGCCTGGTGACGTCAAATACCAGGATATTAATAGCGACGGTGTGATCGATCAGAACGACCGGCAATATGTTGGCAGTCCCATACCCAAGTTCACTTATGGTTTAACCGCTGCGGTAAATTTCCAGAACCTTGATCTCAGCCTTTTTTTCCAGGGTGTATATGGAAACAAAATTTATAACCAGATTAATACAGATATCGAAGGATTTTATCGCGCCTTTAATATCACGGAAAGAATCGCCAATGAAAGCTGGCACGGAGAAGGTACCAGCAATCAGTTTCCAATCTTATCCTGGTCCGATGCCACAAATAATAAACAGCCCTCCACCCGTTTTCTTGAAGACGGTTCTTATCTCAGGCTGAAGAACATACAGCTGGGTTACAATTTCAGTAACAGTTTTTTAAACAGTGTGAAGATTTCCTCTGCCCGCTTATTCATAAGTGTGCAGAATGCATTTACTATCACGAAATATACCGGGTCAGATCCTGAAATGGGCGTCAGTGCGAATGCAACAGCCGCCGGAGACGGAGTAAGAGCAGTGGGAATTGACTGGGGAACATATCCATCTTCCAGAACATTTACGATTGGTGCAAACATTAATTTCTAATTATTAATCTCATCATTATGAAATATAGCAAACTGTTTGTAATTGTTTTATCGGTGCTGATAACCGGTATAACAAGTTGTTCAAAGCAATTGAATCAGCCGGTTCTGGGATTTTATGCGCCTGATAATTTCTTTACATCAGACGCGAATACGCAATTCGCACTGAATGCTGCTTACTTTCCTTTAACGTTCACCTATACGACCGACAATCCGCAATGGGTGATTGGCGATGTTGCTTCCGACGATGCGATCAAAGGCGGAAATACGGGAGATCAGGCGGACTACGAGTCAGTCAATCAGTTTAACATTCTGCCGACGAATTCAGCGGTGGAAGCTGTTTGGGGAAGATACTATGACGGCGTATTCAAATGCAATGTCGTGCTGGACGGCCTCGCCAACAATACCGTTGTATCGGATGC
>DASRLM010000617.1:0-2391 GCA_035648455.1 Puia sp.
GATAGGCACTCGTCGCAGCGTTATTGCCCATTTCCGCAATATCCGTCAGCCCGTTTCCCGTAAGGGCGTTCGCGGAATAAATGGGTGCCGGCAGAAGCAGGTTCCCGCCGACCACATAAGATATGGCCCAAACGCCCGGACTGAATGCCGTTTCATTGGCCGTACCACCCGAATTGTTAATGATGGTGATCGTAAACGTAGAGTTGCCATTATAGGCCAGAGACACTTTCATCAACTGGGAAGCAGGCAAATAGGAATTTCCGTAATCATCCGCACCATTTATCTCCCTGATGTTTTGTGGTGCCACTTCCGCCGTTCCGGGATGTGTTACGTTCATACCCGGAGCCTGGTTGACGCGGGTGCCATTGTCCCACAATTTCACTTCAGCGGATACGTCGCCCGTAATGGGCGTTCCGTCGTCGTTATACAATTTGATACCCGGATTTCCGGGAGCAAAAAACAGGTCGTTGCTCCAGCCATACATGGTGGCAAAACTCAGTGCCTGGCTTTTAGCGGCAGAGAAAGTAAAGGATACCGACTGTCCTGGGAGTATAAGCGCTGGCGTTCCCGTACCCTTAAAGGTTCCTGATTCCACCAGCGGTTTGCTGTCCAGGACGTTTTCAATGGTTATCGTACCAGATCTTGTTACAACATTTTTGTTTCTGTCGCATGATGCCAGGAATAAAACGGCAGATAGCATCAGCAATGACTTTCGCAGGTTTTGTTTCATTTTACATGTTTTTGATACAGCAAAGGAACAGTGGCGATATCCCAAAGACGTTGCAGAATCATAACAAAAGTATCACAGCGCCATTCCAACGATATTTTTACGGACTTTTGATTACCTATTCATGTTAACCTGAACCATATGCCCAAAGTGCTTCTCATTGAAGACGATGCCAATATCGTGGACCTGCTCACGATCCACCTGAATGATCTTGGCTGTGAAGTGGCTGCGGTTGCTAACGGGCAGAACGGGCTGGCCCTTGCCAGGGAGCAAGCGTTTGACCTCATCATCCTGGACATCATGTTGCCGGGACTGAATGGCATGGAGATATGCCGCCGGGTTAGGCAGACAGACCGGCACACCCCCATACTCATCTTGTCTGCCAAATCGGAAGAAATTGATAAAGTGGTTGGTTTGGAAACCGGCGCTGATGATTACCTGACAAAGCCTTTTAGTGTACGGGAATTTATAGCCAGAGTAAAGGTGATCTTCCGAAGGAAAGAGGATAGTCCGCCTGGCCGGGAAGATACAACACCGTCATCGGTCATCCGGTTCTCCGGATTGGAAATAGATACCGAAAAGCGAAAGGTGACGCTGGATGAAACCCGGATTGACCTCTCCCCGAAAGAATTCGACCTGATCACCCTGCTGGCATCCAACCCGGGCAAAAGCTATAGCCGCAAACGCCTGTTAAATCTCGTATGGGGATACGATTTTGAAGGCTACGAGCATACGGTGAATTCCCATATCAACCGCCTGAGGGGAAAAATTGAGAAAGATATTTCCAACCCCAGATTTATCCTGACTACCTGGGGCGTGGGCTACCGGTTTAATGAAGAACTATAAAATAATATCATGTCTGTAAATACAATCAGGGGCAATCTTTTATTTTGGAAAATAGCGGCCGTATTTTCCGCCCTGCTCATCATCCTGGGCTTCGTATTTGTGCTCATCGCCTCAAAGTTATCCAGGTCTTACTATACCATGGCGCACCAGGAGCTATACGGCAATGTGGCTTCGCACCTGGCTACTTTTACCCACCCGCTGAAAGATGGCAAACCGGATACGGCGGTTACACATGACATCATCCATTCCATCATGGTGGCCAACCCCAGCGTGGAAGTGTATCTGCTGGATACAAGCGGGAAAATTACCGACTATGTGGTGCCGGATAAATCAGTCCGGAATCATCAGGTAGACATCAGCAAAGTAAAACAATGGCTGGCGGTAAAAAGCGGGGAGCGCCCCCTTGGTGATAACCCCAAACAGCCGGATGAGCCGGGCATCTTTTCCGCGGCGCCCGTCTATGAGAGCGGGCGGCTGACCGGCTATGTGTATGCGGTACTGGCCAGCGAGAAACAAAGAGAAATACTGGCAACGCTGAACAATCACCTGTACTACCAGCTGGGCATGTATATTTTCTTCGCTGCACTGCTAATCGCGTTTATCGTGGGCGTCATCACCTTTTTTCTGATAACGGACAGCATCTGCCAGGTGGCCGGGGTAGTCAAACGCTTTAAGGAAGGCGACTATGCTGCCCGGATTGAAGGGCATGCCAAAGGAAACCTGGGCATGCTTACTGCTACGTTTAATGAAATGGCCGACGTGATCGTGGATAATTTTGACAAGATCACGGCCACCGACAAATTCCGCCAGGAGCTTAT
>DASRLM010000618.1:0-3872 GCA_035648455.1 Puia sp.
AATATCCGCGAAAGATAGGTTTCATCCAGATCGAAGAATTTGTCAATCTCCACTTTGGGTATCACCAGCACATGACCTTCACGCAAGGGGTTAATGTCCAGGAAAGCCAGAAAATAATCATCTTCCGCGATCCGGTAACTGGGAATGATTCCCTGTAAGATTTTTGAAAAGATGGACATTTTCATTTCTGCATTAAACAGTAATATTTTCTACTTTAAATTTCAATTTTCCGGCGGGAACATCCACTTCTGTTACTTCGCCGATCTGTTTACCGAGCAGTCCTTTTCCAATGGGGGAGGAAACGGAAATTTTACCCTGTTTAAGGTCGGCCTCTTTTTCAGATACCAAATGGTAGGTGGCCTGTTTTTTATTATTCAGATTGGTAACGGTCACTTTGGTCAGGATGGATACTTTACTGGTATCAATATTCTCTTCATCCAGAATACGCACATTCGCCAGATCCGATTCCAGCTTCTGGATCCTGGCTTCCAGCAATCCCTGTGATTCCTTGGCGGCATCGTATTCCGCGTTCTCCCGTAGGTCGCCCTTCTCCCTGGCTTCCGCGATGGCTCGTGAAGCTGCGGGACGATCCACAGATTTCATTTTCTGAAGTTGGGCTTTCAGATGGAGTAAGGCATCTTTCGTCAGATAAGTGATTTCACTCATAAAATCCTCCTTATTGTTTAGATAAAAGAAAAAAAATACAACGCCCTTCGGGAGGCGTTGCATTTGTACAAAGATAAGGAATCCATTTAAAAAAGACAGGTCCACGGCCCGTTTTGGAGCCTTCGCGGCCTGGAAAACCGGGCATTCTATTTTATAAGAAATGCGCGGAAAAATGAGCCTCCGGAACCGAACTTCCTGATAGTCAATTCATAAAACACCGGGTTATAATCCGAGCTTATCCAGCACCACCTTGGCCATCTTGTAAAAAGCCTCCTGACTGTACCCCGCTATATGGGGGGTAATCAATACATTATCAAAAGACAGCAGGCGGTTCAACTGTTCTTTTTCGGCAACCGTGTACCGTTCCAGCTTTTCATTTTCAAGCACATCCAGGGCTGCGCCGGAAATCAGCCCTTTTTCGAGGGCACGGATAATCGCCTCATTCTCCTGCACCTTTCCGCGGCAGCTGTTGATGAACCAGGGCGCTCTTTTTAAAGATGAAAAAAAATGATCATTCGCCAGGTGCAGGGTTTCATCGGTTAAAGGAACGTGGAGACTGATCACATCGGCATAACGGCCCAGCTGATCCATATTGGCTTCTTTAATGTTCCCTTTGGCAAATCCGAATTTGTATTTATCGTAGGCGAGAATGGTCACGTCAAAAGAAGAAAGCAATTTGGCAAATGAAGAACCGGTGTTCCCGAAACCGACGATGCCTACGGTCTTTCCGCTCAGTTCCGTTCCCCGGTTGGCATCGCGGATCCACTTCCCTTCATGTACTTCCCGGAAGGCGCCGGGCATTTTATTCATTAAGGAAAGCAACATGCCCAACACGTGTTCTGCCACCGCATTGCGGTTGCCTTCGGGACTGCTTACACACTGAATGCCCCTTGTTTCTGCAAAAGGAACATCAATCAGTTCCATACCGCTGCCCAGCCTGCCGATCCATTTCAATGCCTTTGCCCGCTCCAGGATGTTCCGGTCCACTTTCAATCGCGTTGTTACAATCAAACCTTCCACGTCCACTACAGCCGTTTCCAGTTCCTCATAGGTTAACTGCGGAAGATAAACAACCTCATATCCTTTATTTGTGAGCCTTTCGATCAGATAGTCATGAACCCTGGCAGTAACAAGTGCTTTTTTCATTCAAATGGTCTGGTTAAAGAAATAAAAAATTACATGTCCACTTCTGCACATGACCCCATCCGCATTACACGCCCTTCATTTTCCAGGTCAGATCGGCAAACTCGCGTATCGTAAGCTGTTCCGCGCGCCGGCTGAATATCGCTTCCTGCAAAACCTCTTCGGTAAACAGACCCTTCACGGCGTTGCGCAACATCTTTCTTCTTTGATTGAAGGCTGTTTTCACGAGTAAAAAAAACATCTTCTCGGTTCTGGCAGGCAATGGATCCGCCAGCGGGGTTAACCGGATGACGCCGCTCTTTACCCTGGGGGGCGGCGTGAATGACTGCTCGCTGACTTCAAATAAAAATTCCACTTTGTAAAACGCCTGGATCAGCACACTGATCACGCCGTATGTTTTATTCCCTTCCCTGGCGGCAATACGCTGGGCCACTTCTTTCTGGAACATGCCAATGGTGCGCTCCACCTGTTGCCTCCAATCCAAAATCTTAAAGAGGATCTGGGTGGAAATATTATAAGGGAAATTGCCGATCACGGTGAATTGTCCCTCAAAGGGGCTGTCCATCTTTAAAAAATCGGTTTCGATTATTTCCGGGATCAGCACAGGATACGTGATCTTAAGGTAGGCCGCCTTTTCCGGATCTATCTCCACGGCTTTGAAATGGACGCCCTTCAAATCGACCAGATATTTGGTGAGGGCGCCTGCACCCGGACCTATTTCCAGTAATTGGGTAAAAGGATTCTCCCCAAGGGCATCTACAATCTTCCGGCAAACGGCTTCATCTTTTAAAAAATGTTGTCCCAGGGATTTCCTTAATTTCAGTGAAGACGGCAAATGGGTCATGGATGCAAAAATAAACGATCCGGTCAGGCTAATAATCGTATTTTTAATGCTCGAAAAAATTGCGTCATGAGTATTCCTGTACAAAGACCCGTAATCGGCATTTCCATAGGCGATATCAATGGCATTGGTACCGAGGTCATCATTAAGACCTTTTCCGACAACCGTTTGCTGGAACTCTGCACACCTGTGCTGTTTGCCTCCAATAAGGTCATTAATTTTTATCGCAAATCCATACCCGATTCCGTTTTTAACTATCAAAACATAAAAGATCTGACCCGTGTTTATCCCAAACAGGTGAATATTCTCAATTGCTGGGAAGAAGAAGTGAGCATTACGCCCGGAACGCTCAATGAAACCGGCGGTAAATATGCTATCAGGTCGCTCGTAGCCGCCGTAGACGCCCTGAAAGATAAAAAAATTCAGGGGCTTGTTACAGCGCCTATACATAAGAAAAACATCCAGTCTGCCTCTTTCGACTACCCCGGACATACCCCATATCTTCAACAGGCCTTCGGCATGAAAGATGTGCTGATGCTGATGAGTTCAGAAAATTTCAGGGTCGGG
This sequence comes from Puia sp., assembly GCA_035648455.1. Classification (GTDB taxonomy): domain Bacteria; phylum Bacteroidota; class Bacteroidia; order Chitinophagales; family Chitinophagaceae; genus Puia. The sequence goes on from DASRLM010000618.1 coordinate 3,218, forward strand.
CTGGTAACGGAACACATACCCATCAGTGAGGTGGCAACAAAAATATCACGCGAAGCCATCCTGTCCAAATTAAACATCATGCGGGATTCCCTGATCCGGGATTTCGGAATTGACAAACCACGCATCGCCGTACTGGGACTCAATCCGCATGCAGGCGATGAAGGGTTGATCGGACGCGAGGAAGAAGACATCCTGAAACCGGCCATCAAGGATGCCAAACACAGCATGCTCGTTTTCGGCCCCTACAGTGCAGATGCGTTTTTTGCCCGCAACCAGCAGCAGAAATTTGATGCCGTGCTGGCCATGTATCACGACCAGGGACTCATCCCCTTTAAATCACTGGCCTTTGGCGAAGGAATTAACTTTACCGCGGGCCTGCCGGCCGTTCGCACTTCCCCCGATCACGGAACCGCGTTTGACATTGCCGGAAAAGACAAAGCGGATCCCGGTTCCTTCATGGCGGCTGTTTTCGGATGCATCGACATCATTGAAAAGCGCCGCGACTTTAACGAAAATCACAAGAATCCATTGAAGAAAATGGGCTCCGTGGTGCTCGCCGGCGCTGAAGATGAAAAGATTGATGAAAGTTAATGTGAAAATGTGCTGATGTGTAAATATGTAAATGCCTTGCCCGCCGTAGCTTTTTACTAACCTC
>DASRLM010000619.1:0-3481 GCA_035648455.1 Puia sp.
CAAGAAATAATCCGGCCGCAATCAGTAAGACGAATTTCGCTTTCATAATCATTATTTTTAGGTGAGTAAAAGGAATGCCTTTCTAAGAAGGACGGAGTATTCAAAAGTTTAATCTGGCATCGTTATAGTTTAGTTAAACGGTATGGAATCGGGAAAAACGGGCATCCTTAGCGGGAACCCATCCTTAAACCCATCCATGTGCTGTGCTTTTGGATAAAAAACGACGATATGACCTTAAAATCAATCCTGTTATTAACGGTAATCCTGTTCAGCCATAAAATATTCTTTGCACAAACAGCATTTCCCTACGAGAAAACCTGGGAAAGGATTGATTCGCTGATCCAGAAAAAAGGTCTTCCAAAGTCTGCGCTGGAAGAAGTGAACAAACTCTATGCGGCGGCAAAGAAAGAAAAACAGGAAGGGCAATGGGTAAAAGCGGTGATCTACCTGCAGCAGCTACAGGGAAGTGATGAAGAAACACTTAAATCCCGTGAACAACTGGAACGGGATATCAGCACTTCTCCTCCACGGGTTGCCGCCCTCCTGAAAAGCCTGGAAGCGGAAATGTTTTATACTTATCTGCAGCAGGAACGGTATCGTTTATCCCAAGGAACGGAAGTGGAAAACGATTCGTCAGAAGACATCAGCACGTGGACAGCCGGAAAACTGAATAGAAAAATCAGGGAATTGTATCTCAGTTCCCTAAGAGATGAAAATCTTTTACAGCAAACCAGCCTCAGCGCATTTGAAGTGGTGATCCGGAAAGGAAATGTCCGGTATCTGCGCCCCACTTTATATGATCTGCTGGTTTATCGCGCACTGGATTATTTTCAAAATGACGATCCGGAACAACCAGTGGCTGAAGATGCCTTCATGATGGATAATCCGGCGGTTTTTTTTACCGGAAAGCAGTTTATGGAATATGATTTTACCGGACCGGACAGTTCATCCAGTCATCTCATGGCCCTCCGGTTATTTCAAAACCTGCAGCGCTTTCATTCGGAAGATGCAAAACCGGAGGCAGGGATAGATGCCGATATCAACCGGCTGGTTTTTGCAAAAAGGTATGCTGTACTGCCTGGAAAGGATTTACTTTATTTTTCTGCGCTTCAGCACATCACAGACCAATATCCCCTGTTGCCGTCAGCGGCGCAAGCCTGGTATTTACAGGCCGCATATTTTTCGGAGAAGGCCGCAGCTTTTGATCCGCTAGCGGATACCGCCCATCAATACGACTATGAGAAAGCCCGGGCGATTTGTGAGGTGGTTGTAAAACAGCATGATTCATCCGAGGGGAAATCGAATTGCCTTACCCTGCTGAAAAACATTACCCGGAAAACTTTTCGTTTGCAGACTGAAAAAGTAAATCTGCCGGATCTGCCATTCCGGGCCCTGGTTTCCTATAAGAACATCGGGCATCTGTATGCGCGCATCATCCGCATTGACGACGCCACGCGGGATGCCCTGGGAGATAACGGATGGGATCCTGAACTCTGGAAAAAACTGCAGCATTTCCCGGTATCGAAAAGCTTTGACCAGGCTCTTCCGGAAACAAAGGATCACCAGGAACACCGTGTGGAAATTAAAGTGGATGCGCTGCCGGTTGGGCAATATGCATTATTCACCAGCTCGGATCCCTCTTTTGGGAACGGGGCCGTTCTGGCGGTTCAATACTTTTTCTGTTCCTCCGTCGCTTTCGTGAATTATGGCCAGGATTATTTTGTTGCGGACCGGAATACGGGCGAACCGGTTCCGGACGTCAGGGTTCAATCCCTGTATCCGGTCTATGACTCCAGACAACATAAAAATGTTTTCCGGAAAAGTGCATTATACAAAACGGACCAGCATGGCTACTTCCGGCTGGTGAACGATAAAAACTACCGGTATCAGAGCAGGCTTGAATTTTATCATGGAAAAGATTATTTGTCCTTCACCGGGAATAATCGCTATTCTTACAATAACGTTGATGAACATACGAATAGCGATTCGGCCAGCTATGAGAAAATAATGCGGCAGGATGTCCTGTTTACCGACCGGGCTATATACCGTCCGGGTCAAACGGTTTATTATAAAGGGTTGCTGGTAACCAGGGATTTTGCCACGAAACGATATAAAGTGGCAGACCAGAGCCCCTCGAAATTGTATCTTGTTAACGCAGGCAATGAACGGGTGGATTCTGCCATGGTTCAGTCCGATGAATTCGGATCCTTTCACGGCCAATTTGTGTTGCCGGAGAATTTGCTGAACGGGGAATTCAGTATCCGGGATAAAGAAACGGATGACAGCCGGGACTTTTCTGTTGAAGAATACAAACGGCCCAAATTCTATATTGCCTATGATACCGTAAGGGGAAATTATAATGTGGGTGACAGCATTCGCATCAGCGGATCTGCAAAAGGGTATGCAGGCAATAGCATCGATGGATCCAAAGTGATTTACCGCGTGTTCCGCGAAAGTAGGTTTCCTTACCCCTGGTTATTTCGCAGGATCCCTGCGGCTGCGGAACAGGAAATACGACATGGGGAAACCATTGCGGATGCCGATGGCCGGTTTAAAATTAATTTCCTGGCAATAACCGATCAGACTATTAAAAAGGAATCCAAACCGGTCTTTATCTATCGGATTGAAACGGATATAACTGATCTGAACGGTGAAACCCGGTCCGCTGCAACGTCCGTCGCTGCCAGTTACCAGTCGTTCCAGATCGTTTCGGCGCTTCCGCAGGAAAGCCGGATGGTTTGGGACAGTCTGCAACAGATACCGGTGACCACGCAAAACGCTTTCGGAGAATTCCACCCGCAACGGCTAACGGTAAGTCTGTACCGGCTGAAGACGCCGGATCGCCTGATCAGAAAAAGATATTGGGATCAGCCGGATCAGTTTATCATGCCGAAAGATGAATATGTAAATAATTTTCCGAATGATGAATATAAAGACGAAACCAATAAGCAATCCTGGGAAAAAGAAATGAAGTTTGAAAAAACAGACAGCACCCGTGCATCGGGATTATTTCCCGGCTGGGCCGACGGGAAAACCCTGGCATCCGGATGGTATCTGATTGAATTCAAAGCAAAAGATAAGAACGGAGACTGGATAATGGACGAGAGATTCATTGAGCTGTTTAAAAGAGGAGAAAAAAAACCGCCTTATCCAACTTATAATGCCATTGTTTCAGAAGATCAGACGGCAGAGCCGGGGAGTACACGGGACATAGAAACCGGAACTTCTGTCCCGGATGTATGGGTTATCCGTTCGAGGGAAAATGTGAAGGATTCCCTGCCGCAGTATTTCTTTTACAGCCTGAATAGTGAAATCAAAACGACGGCCCTGAAAATCGAAGAAAGGGACCGTGGTGGTTTTGCTGTGAACGATGTATTTATCAAAAACAACCGCTGGTACAGCAGTACCCACATTATACATGTATCCTGGACGAACAAGGAATTGCAGGTGAGTTATGAAACCTGGAGGGACAAGGTATTGC
>DASRLM010000620.1:0-5736 GCA_035648455.1 Puia sp.
AAACTATCGCGAAGACCGGCGCAGTCTCTGGGAAAATAATACGGAAGGGCTCGTTAAATACGACGGCGAGTTGGGGCATAGCGGAATAAATCTCTTCGGAGTGGCCGGGGTGAACATCCGCAATTTTTTGTATAGCTCAAGTTTTACCACAACGGATCAGCTGACCACACCGGAACTGTATAATTTTGACAATTCCACTTTTCCCATCAAGTCCTGGAATTTCAATTCGAATATGCTCGTGCTGAGTGCCTACGCTTCCTTCGATTTTACGTATAAAAAATATCTCACACTCTCGTTGACCGGACGCGAGGATAAAAGTTCTGCATTGCCCATTAGCCATAATGCCTTCTTTTATCCTTCTGCCGCAATCAGCACGGTGATCTCGGATTATGTCAAGATGCCAAAGACGGTTACCTTCCTGAAATTGCGCGCCAGCTATGCCAACGTAAAAGACGGTGGCACGAATCCTTATATCGGGACAACGCCTACTTACGGTCCGAGCTATGGAGCATTTCCGCTTGACTATAGTTCACAGTATTATTCCGTTTATGGCGGACCCGCCTACAATCTGGCTACGGCATACCAGACCAGCCACGGTTATAATAATCTGACCCAGGCGACCAGTACCACCAATATTGTCGATCCCGGTATCCTTCCGTCCACACACACCAACTACGAGGGCGGTATTGATATGCGCTTTTTGAAGAACAGACTGGGCTTGAGCGCAACGTATTTTAAATATATCAACGGGCCACTGCAGTATACAGCGCCAGTATCCTCAGCCACTGGATACCTCGCCTTTATAACGAATGCCAAGAAGACGGACCGCAGCGGAGCTGAGATATCCCTACAGGGTACGCCCATTCAAAGTACCAAAGGGTTCCGCTGGGATGTACTGGTGAACTGGGCTACCTACCGCGAGATTTATACCTCGCTGACCAATAATTTATTGTTGCAAGGCAATTATGCGTTGCACGAAGGCGATCGGGTAGACCTGCTGACCAGCAACAAAGAAGCCAGGACTCCGGATGGGCAATTGATAAATGACGCATCCGGTCTTCCGATTTATTTGCCGCGTTCCCAGGTACTTGGACATGGTGATCCAGACTGGAGCTGGGGTATCAACAATAAATTTTCTTACAAGAACTTCACTTTTTCTTTCCAGTTCGACGGAATGGTAGGTGGGAAAATCCAGGATTTTGTGCTAACCAAGCAGATGCAAGGCGGAAGAGGGCTGGCCACGGCCACCGGGAAGATGGGGCAGGCCCGTTTAATCGAAGCATATCATTTCGGCGATCCCGGTTATACAGGCGCTTATGACAACGGCAAAGCCGTTCTGGCTGAAGGGGTGCAGATCGCGGGTGGCGGTGCCCTGGCTTTTGATGCGCTCGGTCATGTGACGAATTTTAAGGATCTATCTTTCACGCCCAATAACACCGCTACACATTGGGTGCAGGACTTTTCGAGCAGCTACCTTGACGATCCGGAACATATGACGGTCAGCAAGACATACGCCAAGTTGCGCGAAGTAATACTCACCTATTCCATTCCTTCCACGGCGCTGGGCAAGAGTATGATCAGCAGGATAGATATATCCCTGGTAGGCCGCAACCTCCTGTATTTCTTCCATAAAGGGTTTAAGGATATTGACGTTGACCAATATCCCGGAAGAGACATGAACAATAATGCGAACCTGTTATATGGCGCCTTCCAGACGCCCACGACCAGAAGTTATGGCATTAATATAAATGTGGTGTTCTAATCTATAAATGAAAACGAAATGAAAAAATATACTATAGTCTCGATTTTTATTACGATGCTCGCCATGTTTGGATGTACTAAAACGATCGATAAATATACGGTCAGTCCCAATCTGCCAGTATCTGTGCCGCCTGCTCTGCTGCTGAGGAGCATCGAATATGATATGTACAATGATCCTGGTAACCTGAATGACCATGGCGGACAAGCTGAGCGGAATTGCCAGTTCACCTGTGCCAATTTTACGTATTATGGCAACAATGCTTACTGGGACGGGGTTTTCCATCCACAGGCTCCTAACCTGAGTTACGGCACACTGACGAACGTGGTGAATATGGAGATTTCGGCGAAGCGTGCAGCGGGTGGTTCCGATAATAATCCTTACAACGCATTGGGTAAGTTTTTCCGTGCCTACTTTTTTGTGAGCATGTCACTCAAGTTGGGAGACATCCCCATGTCGCAGGCTTTATTGGGTGCGGCTAATCTGACGCCTGCCTATGATACTCAGAAAGACGTATTTATTCAGGCCAATAAATGGTTGGATTCGGCCAATACCGAACTGGCTGCTATCATTCAGAATGGAGTATTTGAATTCTCCGGCGATTCTTATTTTGCGGATTTTCTCGGTAACTCCACCACGCCGGCCCTGATTAAATGGCAAAAGGTGGTGAACAGCTTCCGGCTTCGCGTGTTGTGCCACTTGAGCAAGAAGGCCTCCGATCCTGACCTGAATGTGGCTGCACAATTCGCTGCGATTATCGCCGACCCGGTCCAATATCCCATCATGAGCGACATGAGCGATAATTTGCAGTATTTGTATAACTCCACCTATAACTATTATCCCACCAACACCCAGACTTATGGTACCGAGGCCCTACGCTTTAATATGGCCGCTTGCTATACAGATTCCATGGCATCTTTGAACGACCTCCGCGTCATGATAGTTACTGAACCTGCCCGTGGACTGGGATTCCCCGACACCGATTTCAGGTCTTTCAGGGGTGCTCCTTCCGGGATGCCATTAAGCATCATGCAAGCGGGAGTAAATAGTAATACCTCCAATATCTACTGCCTGACCAATCGTCACCGGTATTATGAAACCCTGGTTGGCGAGCCTACCCTGCTGCTCAGCTATCCGGAGACTTGTTTTAGTATCGCCGAAGGGATCAACCGGGGCTGGGCTGCCGGTGATGCTGAATCCTGGTATAAGAAAGGCATCATTGCCGACTTCAGTTTTTATGGTGTGGTGGACGGAGCGAATACCGTTATTTTTCAAGCGCCCAGTGGCGTGCTGGGTGATCAGGTAGTCTACACGGTCCCATTCAGCTATGACAACTATTATAACCAGCCGCTGGTGAAATACGATGCCGGCAATCCGGCTCACGGCCTCGAACAGATCCTCGAACAGAAATACCTGGCTTATTTCAGGAATTCCGGACTGGAGGCCTATTACCAATGGCGGAGGACAGGCGTGCCGGAATTTTTGCAAGGCCCTGATCAGTCCGGCTATGGTAACGGGGGCACTATTCCGTTGCGCTTCGCATATCCGCTTAATGAATCCAGTGTAAATGCCGCTAACTATACCGGTGCCGTGGCAAGCCAGTACGGTGGCAATGATGATATCAACGCGGCCATGTGGCTGATAAAATAAAAAATTAAAAAAGCTGCCCTGGAAGGCCAGCCCGTCTTTTATCTATTACTATTGTCCCGGCCGGTCTTCCTTTGCTTTTCCAAAATTTCCCGGCTGGTTACCCATTACCATCTTCAGTAGTCCACCCCGGAGGATATCTTCATGACGGATATACGATTTATTATATTTTTTTCCGTTCAGTTCCATGGATTGGATGTAGATATTTTCGGGTCCGTTATTAACCGCCTCCACCGTAAAATCTTTTTCACCCTGAAGATGAAGTGTCACTTTGTCGAAAAGCGGGCTGCCCAAAACATACTCGCCGCTTGCCGGAAACACCGGATAAAAACCAAAAGCAGAGAATATATACCAGGCCGACATCTGTCCGCAATCTTCATTACCAATTACGCCGTCCGGATCGTCCAGATACATATTCTTCATAATGAACCTGGCTTTTTCAGCCGTCTTCCAGGGCTGGCCACCATAAGCATAGAGATAAATAATATGATGGCTCGGCTCGTTGCCATGCGCATACTGACCGATGGTGCCTGTGATATCACTGAGCACTTCAGTGTCTTTGACCTCCGGTTCGACAATAAAAAGGCTATTCAGCCGGTTCAGAAAATTTTGTTCACCGCCCAACAGGGTCATGAGTCCGCTAACATCCTGCGGCACCAGCCAAAGGTATTGCCAGGAGTTTCCTTCGGCATAGGCCTGTGCCGAAGCACCGGAGGATTTAAAAGGATCATAAGCCGTATCCCATTGACCGTCTGCCGTGCGACCCCGGAAGAAGCGGGTTGCCGGATCAAAATACTGTTTGTAATTCTTCGAACGCTTCAGGAAATATTGATAGTCGCCGGATTTCCCCATCTCATGCGCCATGCGTGCGATACTGCCGTCGCTGATTGAATATTCAAGTCCTTTTGCGACCGAGCTGTGTTGCCGGTCGGATGGAATCCATTTCAGATCGCGCGCATAGTTCAGTCCCAGCTTGTCTGACATGGCCGTCGTTTTTACAGCCTCGTAAGCCAGGTTGCGGTCAAATCCGCTGAATCCTTTAAGATAAGCTTCAGCAACCACCTGTGCACTGCTGATGCCGGGCATGGTGCCCGTTTCATTTCCCATCAGATGCCAGATCGGAAGCATGCCCCGCTGCTGATAAATGGCCAGCATGGAATTGATCATATCATTTACGCGCTCCGGCTGAATGAGTGTAAAAAGCGGGTTCTCGGCACGGTAGGTATCCCAGAGTGAAAAAACCGAGTAGTTGTTAAAGGATGCTTTCTTATAAACTTGTTTGTCTGTTCCGCGATAGTCTCTGTTATGATCATTGAAGAGCGCGGGATCGATCATGGCATGAAAGAGCGCGGTATAGAAAATGCGTTTGTCTTTTTCATTTTTTGTTTCTACCGAAACTTTGGATAATTCCCGGTTCCATTTTTCAGCAGCCAGTTTCTCGGTTTGCTGAAAATCCCATCCGGGAATTTCAGCATCGATATTAGCCAGCGCATTAGAAGTGCTGACCGGGGAAATGCTCACTTTTAGTTTCAGGGTCGACGGCGCGTGATTAAAACCAATCAGCCCTTTAATCGCGGCGCTGCGACCGCTGTCTCCCTGCAGCAGTTTGTTGTTATCATACACCTGGAACTGATCCAGGGCTTCTGAAGACCGGATGGCAAAATACAGCCATTGATTTTTAGCCCAGCCCTTCGAATAACGGTAACCTACCAGGGTATGCGGATCGACGCGACGGATATAGGTGTCGGTACTCTGGTCATTGATGCCTTCTTTCAGGTCAATGATCACATGTGCTTCTTTTCCCGCTGGAAAATGGTATTGATGAAAAGCCACCCGTTCCGATGCAGTCAGTTCTACATTGATATCGTAATCGGACAGATGAACGGAATAATATCCGGGCCTCGCTGCTTCCTGCTTATGGGAATAGCGGGAAGCATAGCCGCTTCCGGGTATGGTCTCAGTTCCCTTATCTGTTTTCACCGCGCCGGTATAGGGCATGATGAGCACATCACCCAGATCGCCGATGCCCGTACCGCTCAGGTGTGTCTGCGCAAAGCCAATCAGTACGCTGTCGCCATAGTGATAGCCGGAACACCAGTCCCAGCCTTTGTAAAAATTATCAGGCCCGGCCTGCACCGCGCCAAAAGGCACACTCGCACCAACAAAGACGTGTCCGTGACCGCCCGACCCGATAAAAGGATTCACGTAGCTGACAGGTTCCTGTGCCTTTGGCGATTGCAGCGGCGCTAAAAAACCAAGCGCCATGATGAGTGGTAGGATCATGGAATGCTTTGTCAATACATCTTTTGAATTCATATATTCAATGTTAT
>DASRLM010000621.1:0-4765 GCA_035648455.1 Puia sp.
ATGAAACTGAACCACCGTTGAAGTGATGAGATAATGTTACTCATTGCCAAAAGCTACTGTTCTTGCGTAGTAGTGAAGGTTACAGCGGAGACTTGCATACTGGCTGTAAGGCAATCGTCATAAAGGTGGCATGACTCTTATCGCTCCTACTATCTTTACTTACTTCTTGTCCCTTATTGTTATTTGTGACCCCTGCGGGGGAGTCGGGGCCTGCAGGGGAAAGTCTTAGCGCTAATTTGAAAAACCAGCGGGAGAAATTGTTAGTAGGATACTCAAATATCGTTTGCCTTTCGCTACATCAACCGGTAAAAGGGCTGCATCTAATGTATCCGGGGACTTATCTTTTTTACGGGGCCTTGAGCTTTTCGCCTAGAGAGCTGGCAGGGGAAATCCGGGAATATATTCCGGGATTTAAAATAGATTTTCTTCCGGATTACCGCCAGCAGATTGCGGAGAGCTGGCCGCAAAGTATAGAAGATAGCACGGCCAAAAAAGATTGGGGATGGGAAGCAGTTTATGATCTGAAAAAGATGACCAGGGATATGATCTTCAACCTGAAGAGCCGCATGCTGTCATCCTCAGCCGCAGGCTGAATTGCTCTGAAGCTATCCTGATGAGCAAAACTACCGGCAGAAGCCCGACAAAATGAACTCAGGAGAAAAGATCAGGGATTAACTTAATAATGGGGAGTCAGATAATATTTTTAAAGATGGTAGTACTAAAAGCTGTTTAAACAGTCTTTATTGAAACTCATTTACCGGCAAGTAATCATTGGGAAGTATTTAATTGAAAAACCAATACCCCCTGCGACCTCTGTTTTAGCCCGGCAAAGGAATAATATGCATCAGGAATAACGAATTATCCGGAGCCGGGTTAAATAAATCAGTAACCTAATAAAAGAAATGACGCAATATGATAACTGTTGAGAAAAACAACTCACTGGAAGAAATCAACAAGAAATTTGACGATTTATGGCACCTGGTAGGCAATACCCCCATGCTTGAAATTCTGTATGAATATAAAGGCAGGACCAGAGCGGTGTATGCCAAATGTGAACATTATAATCTTACCGGGAGTATCAAAGACAGGATGGCCTTATATATCCTGCAGATGGCTTATAAAGAAGGAAAGCTCTTTCCGGGTAACCGGATTGTTGAGGCTACGAGCGGAAATACAGGGATCTCGTTCAGCGCCCTCGGTAAATCGCTGGGGCATCCTGTCACTATCATTATGCCCGACTGGCTGAGTAGAGAAAGAACAGATATTATTAAAAGCTTTGGAGCAGAAGTGATCCATGTTTCTAAACAGGAGGGAGGTTTCTTGGCAAGTATAGCAATGGCGGAAGAATTAGGTTGGAAAGATCCTTCCGTTTTTTTGCCGAAGCAATTTCAAAACCTTTATAACTGTGCGGCGCATCAAAAAACAACCGGCCCTGAAATCTGGAGACAACTGGAAAGTATCGGGCTCAGGCCTGCTGCTTTTGTGGCGGGGGTAGGTACCGGTGGCACGGTAATGGGTATCAGCAATTACTTTAAAAGGAAAGATAAAAGTATTAAAGTGCATCCGCTCGAGCCGGCAGAATCACCGACCCTCTCAACAGGATATAAAAACGGGAGTCACCGGATCCAGGGAATATCCGACGAGTTTATCCCATCGATTGTGGACATGGATCAACTCGATCAGGTTATCGCGGTAAATGATGGCGACGCGATAATCATTGCCCAAAAACTGGCGAAACAACTGGGCCTGGCAGTTGGCATATCATCCGGCGCAAATATACTGGGTGCGATAAAAGTACAGGAAAAAATGGGGGATGACGCCATAGTAATAACGGTATTACCAGACAGTAATAAAAAATACCTCAGCACTGATTTAACCAGGGAGGAAATAGTGAGAGAGGATTACCTGTCAGGCCAAGTAGAATTCCTGGATTATACCCCTGTGAAAAGGGCATATGAAGGTTAAAGGTCATTCAAAACATTATACTAAGACAAAAACATCATATCTCATGGTGTTTTAGTTTTAAACCCAGGGACTGTTTTTACTTTCCCTGCTTTTTTTACATCGAAGAAGTCAAATTCCAACAATAGTTTTTTTCTCAATTCAGGTGTTAATGCACTTATCCGGGGGTGGTATCAACTATCCCCGCTTTTTATTTTAACCTTTGCCGCGGCCAAAACTAGCAGTTGTTTTCCTATCTCATGCTCTTTCTTCATTCGTACTTAAAAATATTATATAGTTTTGAATACTTTAAACCTCAAACTAATTGTAGGCCCTGATCACTTTCTGACGAGTTAGAATTATTGCAAGCAGAGGAAAATGACCAGGAAGAATAGCCACATAAGCAAATGTTAAAAAGCCGCATCGTTTGATCTTTCTGTTTACTAAAATAGTACTTAATGCTTCCTGTGCCGTCTTTAGAATGTAGATATTACTAAATATTCTTTAACCGAAGTAAATTATGATGAAAAGGACGTTAATCTTATCATTAATTACATTAATTAGTGCGGGCCTTTCAGCCCAGATACAAGATCCCGTGCATTGGCAATTTTCAGTTACCGGTACAGGCGCGCAATACGAACTGCATCTCAAAGCTGCTATAGATGGCGGATGGCATATCTATGCACAGGTGCAGCCGGAAGAAGCCATAGCCATTCCCACCCAGATTACGTTTAATAAAAACCCCATGGTTACCATCAAAGGGGCTACTCAAGAAGTAGGTAAAAAAGAAAAGGACGAGAACAAAGAGCTGGGCATTATTCAATACCAGTATGAGGAAAAGGTAGATTTTGTCCAAACGGTGGCCCTCAAGGCGAAGGTTAAGACAAAGGTTACTGGCACCGTAACCTACCAGGTATGCACCAACCAGATGTGTCTTCCGCCGAAAACCATCCCATTCACCATCTCTTTGTAAAAAGAAATGAAGCTACTTTATCACTGATAGGCCTCGTCTTCCTGGCGGCCTCTAACTGAAACATGGGATTCTATTCTGGATGGCAGTAATTATATCAAAATGGTCTTGTTACCGGAAGCAAGTAAGAACAACTGATTGCGCTTTCCATATCAAGCTGAAAAAGGAAAATATTTTCAACCGGATTAGTACTATCATTCGATTTATCAGTCTTTATTTTTAGGTAAAATCAGCAATATGGACAACACAAACATTAAACTTCTTACAGAGGTAGGTATTAATGATATCGACACTGTAGGCGGTAAAAATGCTTCCCTGGGAGAAATGCTGCAACATCTTACGCCTTTGGGCGTCAACGTTCCTGATGGCTTTGTTATCACGGCAGATGCCTACCGTTATTTTATTAACAGCAACGGGCTTGACAGCAAAATTGCCGAACGCATCGCCGGTATCGATTACGATAATATTGAAACACTGCGACGGGAAGGATTGCAAATCAGGAACATCATCCGCAATGCCCGGTTTCCAAAAGATTTAAGCGAGGCAATTATTGATGCCTATGCGACGCTCTCCGGGAAATATGGCCAGGAAGAAACGGACGTAGCCGTCCGGTCAAGTGCTACGGCAGAAGATCTCCCGGATGCAAGCTTTGCCGGGCAGCAGGAAACCTACCTGAACGTCCGCGGACCAGCGTCTTTAATTGATTCCGTCAGGAACTGTTTTGCTTCCCTTTTCACTGACCGGGCCATCAGCTACCGCGAGCATTTTAACTTTGATCATTTTGCAGTGGGTCTTTCCGTGGGTGTACAAAAAATGGTGCGTTCTGACCTGGGCAGTTCAGGGGTGGCCTTTTCACTGGATACCGAAACCGGCTTTAAGGACGTAGTCGTGATCAACGGTTCCTACGGGCTGGGAGAACTCATCGTGCAGGGACAGGTGTCCCCGGATGAATTCATTGTGTTTAAGCCCACCCTTCAGGAAGGATTTGCTTCCATTATCGAAAAGAAGCTGGGTAATAAAGACCAGGTGATGATCTACGGGGATGATCCCGATGAACGGGTGCGTATCATTCCGGCTGAAAAGGCCGCCCGCGAAAAATTCTGCCTGGAAGAGGCGGCCATTTTGCAACTGGCCGGATGGGTAACGCAGATTGAAGCCTATTACACAAAGCTCAAGGGGCATTGGTGCCCGATGGATGTGGAATGGGCCGTGGACGGGTTAACCGGCCAACTCTTTATCGTGCAGGCCCGGCCTGAGACTATCCACTCCCGCAAAGACCATAGCATCCTGACAGAATTTGTAATGAACGCCCACCTGCAGGAACCATTGGTTACGGGAATAGCGGTGGGTGATAAGATCGCGTCAGGGAAGGTGCATATCATGTATTCGCTGGATAAGCGCCAGGCCGATGGGATTGAATTTGCGGCCGGAGATGTGCTGGTGACAGACATGACCGATCCGGATTGGGAACCCATCATGAAAAAAGCTTCTGCTATTATTACCAATAAAGGCGGCAGGACCTGTCATGCGGCTATTGTGGCCAGGGAAATGGGGGTGGCGGCTATCGTAGGTTGCGGCAATGCCACAAGCCTGTTGCAGAATGGGAATGAGGTGACGGCCTCCTGCGCCGAAGGAGAGCAAGGCAAAGTTTATAAAGGAAAACTGAAATACAACATACGTTCAACCAACCTCGAAGATCTTCCCGCTATAAAGACACCCCTGATGCTGAATGTCGGTTCACCTGATATGGCTTTTCGCTTTGCGCACCTTCCCCACAAGGGCGTCGGCCTGGCAAGAGAAGAGTTTATCATCAATAACTATATAGGTGTTCATCCTATGGCCCTGCTGACACAC
>DASRLM010000622.1:0-9703 GCA_035648455.1 Puia sp.
CATTGCAGACAAGATGCGGAACAATCCGGGTTGTAAAGTAGCCGTTATCGGGTACGGAGAATCCAGCAAGACTGCCCAGCAATTGAGTTGGGACCGTGTAAATGAAGTGATCAAGTACCTGGTGGAAAAAGAAGGCGTTAATTCCGACCGTTTCATATTCAGGTACGGACAAACAGGGGGTGATGAAAATACGATCGACATCAAGGATGGAACGGGTGAAGAAGGACCTAATACGGTTCCGGCGCCACATCCAAACTTACGTAAAAGGTAATTGACCTTAATGATCTGTTGATGGTATATGGTTGATGGTTGATGGACTTCAGATGCGGGATCGCATATGGGAGCCATCAACCATCAACCATATACCATCAACTTTTAAATCCTGCACTTTAACATATTTGACAGCCCAAAACCTCCTATTTTCGTTTTTTACCTAAATGTTGTAATTTCGCAGGCTTCATGAAACCATTATTTCTGGCAGTCATCATTTCAGTAAGCCTTACTTCCTGCTTTATTGTACCCAAAGCCTGGCGGAGTAAGGATGGCAGTTTTTCCAAGCTGATGAAAAGCACGGATTACGACTATAAACTGAAAATGGCCGAAAAGTATTACCTGAACAAGGATTATAACCACGCCCAGCAGTTGTACGACGATCTTTACCGGGTAATGAAGGGGTCGGAACACTATGAGGACATCTGGTACAAGTACGCTTATTCAGCCTTTTACCTGCGGGATTATATCAATGCTGAGAACCTGTTCAAGGGGTTTGTGGAAGCTTTTCCAAACAGCCAGAAAGCGGCAGAGATGGATTATATGCGCGCCTATACCTTTTATAAGCAGTCGCCAAAATTCGAGCTGGACCAGACCAATACAACCAAGACCATCGGTTTCATGCAGGCCTTTATCAGCCAGCACCCTGAGTCTGACAAGGTAAAAGAGGCCACGGAGATCATTGACAAATGCCGGGCGAAACTGGAACAAAAGGATTTTGAAAATGCCCGTCTTTATTATAATCTGAGGGCCACAAATCCTGCCTATTTAAAGGCTGCCTCCCTTACTTTCAACAACCTGATGAATACTTATCCGGATTCTCAGAATAGTGACGAATATAAGTTGTATATTATCAGGTCGGAATATGAATACGCTACGTTAAGCCTGGAGGATAAAAAGCAGATCCGTTTTGAGCAGGTCGTAACCGATTGCAATGATTTTATAGATCGTTTTCCGGAGAGTAAATTGAAGAAACAGGTTCAGTCATACCTGGAATTAACTAATAACTCGCTAAAAGCACTACAAAATGAGCAGACTAAGAAGACAGGTTAGTACGCATATTTCCAATACAGCAGAAACTAAAAATCTGACGGATCTGAAGAACAAGACCGGGAATCTGTACGAATCGATTGCCATCATTGCGAAAAGGGCAAACCAGATCAATATTTCCATGAAGGAAGAGCTGCACAGCAAACTGGAAGAATTTGCCACGCATACGGACAGTCTGGAAGAGATCCACGAAAACAAGGAACAGATTGAAATTTCCAAAGCATACGAAAGAATGCCGAATGCTGCGCTGCTGGCTACCCAGGAGTTCATGGAAGACAAGATCTATTACCGCAAGAACGAGGACGATCTTTTCAGCTAGGCCCTAATTTTTATCCATGGTAGAGGGGAAAAAAATACTCCTTGGCGTTTGTGGCAGTATCGCCGCTTATAAATCCATCCTGCTTATCCGTTTGCTCATCAAGGCTGGCGCTGAGGTAAAAGTGATTATGACGCCCTCCGCCAAAGACTTTGTTACGCCCTTATCCCTGTCCACGATCTCAAAAAATGAAGTACTTTCCGATCTTTTTCGGGAAGATACCTGGGCCAATCATGTGCAGTTGGGCCGGTGGGCCGACTTGATGCTGGTTGCACCGCTGAGTGCCAATACGCTTGCCCGAATGGCGCATGGCCATTGCGATAATCTGTTACTCGCCGTTTATCTTTCAGCAACCTGTCCGGTAGCCGTGGCTCCGGCCATGGATGAAGACATGTGGGTGCATGCCGCTACCCGGGCCAACATAGAAAAAATAAAATCTTACGGTAACCAGGTGATCCCGGTGGAAAAAGGGGAGCTGGCGAGCGGGCTTTATGGTGAGGGCCGGATGGCCGAACCCGAACAGATTGTGGCTTTCCTGGAGCAGCATTTTTTTTTTAGCAAAGAATTGAGGGGCAAAAAAGCGCTGGTGACCGCGGGGCCAACCCACGAGGCCTTTGACCCGGTACGTTTCATTTCGAACCAGTCCACCGGAAAAATGGGCATTGCCCTGGCCAGGGAACTGGCGCAAAGGGGAGCCGAAGTAGAGCTGGTTTTGGGGCCCACTGCTCAGAAAGCGGATTATCCGGGTATACATGTGGTACCGGTTCAATCCGCCCAGGACATGTATGAGGCTTGCCTGAAACTATTTCCCGGTATGGATATCGCGGTCATGTCTGCCGCAGTAGCTGACTATACCCCGGTCACTTTTTCCCCGGAAAAGATCAAAAAAGATTCCGGCGCCTTCAGCCTGGAGATGACCAAAACCAGGGATATTTTAATGACACTGGGTAAACAAAAAAAACCCGGACAGGTGCTGGTGGGATTTGCACTGGAAAATCACGACGAGGTTTCCTATGCCCGCAAAAAACTGGAATCTAAAAATGCCGATATGATCGTCCTGAATTCCCTCAACGACCCGGGCGCCGGGTTTGGGTTTGATACCAACCGCGTGACCATTTTTGAAAAGGGCGGGGCGGAGATCCGGTATGAACAGAAGTCAAAACAACAGGTAGCCAAAGATATCGTAGACAGGATTATAAAATTGTCGTGATGCAAAGGATTTTGATAGGGTTCATTTTTTTTGCGCTGGGTGCGGGGCAGGTCCGCAGCCAGGAACTTCAGGCGAATGTAACGGTGTTGACCAACCGCATTGGTTCCGGCGTGGACAAAAGGATATTTCAAACACTGCAGACGGCGCTCTATGATTTTCTCAACAGCCGAAAGTGGACCAACGAAACTTTTGCCAACGGCGAAAAGATCGCATGTAATTTTTTGCTGAACCTGAACGGTTCGCAGGATAACAATACCTATTCAGCTACACTGACCGTGCAGGCAGGCAGGCCCATCTTCAACTCATCTTACCAGAGCCCGCTGATCAATTTCATGGATGAATCGGTCAGCTTCCGGTATATCCAGTTCCAGTCCCTCGATTTCAATGATAACCGGGTGCAGGGAACGGATCCGGTAGCGGCAAACCTCACTGCGATATTCGCTTATTATGTATACACTATCATGGGACTGGATTTCGATTCCTTCGGATTGCGGGGTGGAGATCCCTATTTTCAAAAAGCGCTGAATATTGTGAACAATGCTCCGGAAGGAAGTTCCATAGCGGGATGGAAACCCTTTGACGGTGTGCGCAACAGGTACTGGCTGATCGAGAACCTCACCAATACCAAATACAATCCATTGCACGACGCCATTTATAATTACTACCGGCAGGGCCTGGACAAAATGTACGACCATGAAAACGATGCCCGTCAGTCCATGCTGAGTGCGCTGATCTCATTGAATGACATCAACACGGAATTCCCGAACATCATGTTCATGCAGTTTTTTTTCCAGGGGAAGGCAACGGAGATCTCCAATGTATTTAAGAAAGGAACGCCGGATGAAAAGAGCAGGGCGCTGGATCTGCTGACGCGGCTGGATGTATCCAATCTCAACCGGTATAAACAGGATCTTCAATGAAAGGTTTGAACACCGTAGTTCTTTGTTTGTGTTTATGGTTCTGCGCCTGTACCGACCGCGAGGCGGTGCCATCCGGCATCATCCGGCCCGATTCCATGCAGGTGATCCTGAAGGACGTGATCACGGCCGACCATTTTGCGAGTGAATATGTACTGAAAGATTCACTGCGGAAAGATTCGGTTCACCGGAATGTGAAGCTGGAAACAAGGCAACTCTATGAAACGGTTTTTGCTTTGCATAAAATTACCCGGGATGAATTCCGGAAGAGCATGGATTTTTATTATTCCCGTCCGGACATGCTGAAAAATATGTTCGATAGCCTGTCTGCCTATGAGAGCCGCCACCGGAATGATCTGTATAAGCCCAGAAATACGCCGGTTCCGCATCCGGGGGATACGGCGAAAACATTGGTCCCGCATCTGAAGGATTCCGTAAAATCAGTTGTTGCACATCTTCGGGATTCCCTGAAATTAATTGGTCCTCACCCTAAGGATTCCGTGAAAAAAGTTGTTCAACATTAAATCGGCAGTATGAATAAAGTATATCGCAATGCCCCGGATGCCGTTAAGGACATCCCGGATGGAGCCGTGATTATGCTGGGCGGTTTTGGATTGTGCGGCATTCCGGAAAACAGCATTGCCGCACTCGCCGCGACCGGTATAAAAAACCTGACCTGTATTTCCAACAATGCCGGCGTGGATGATTTTGGACTGGGTGTTCTGCTCAGGAGCCGGCAGATCAAAAAAATGATCAGTTCATATGTGGGCGAGAATGCCGAATTTGAACGGCAATTGCTGCAGGGCGAACTGGAAGTGGACCTGGTGCCGCAGGGTACGCTGGCCACGCGCATCCAGATGGCGGCCATGGGCATCCCGGCCTTTTTCACGCCGGCAGGATATGGAACGGAGATAGCGGTTGGAAAAGAAGTTCGGGAATTCAACGGCAGGATGTACCTGATGGAACATGCGCTGCATGCCGATTTCGCCATTGTGAAAGCCTGGAAGGGTGATGTACTGGGGAATCTCCAGTTCCGGAAAACCACCCGTAATTTTTCGACGTCGATGGCCAGGGCGGGAAACATCAGCATCGTGGAAGTTGAGGAACTGGTTCAGCCAGGTGAACTCGATCCGGATCAGATTCATGTGCCGGGGATCTACGTTCATCGTATATTTCAGGGCGCCGGATACGAAAAAAGGATAGAACGAAAAACCATCCGCATCGCTTCATAAAAAAAACGCATGTTTATTTCAGCCAATCAGCTTCACCGTGAAATGGGTGTGGACATTGCCATTGCCCGGTTTTTTGTTGACCGCCCCGTGCCAAAGGACAACAGTTTCTGGAAAGGGAAACTACTCTACATCAGTTTCGGCAATGGCTATCTGTCCATTCCCGTTTACTACGACCTGTTGCATAAGATCGGAGTTCCATTGGATCTGCTGCTGGCGGAGGAGCACATTTATTTTATGGAAAAGCTGATGCATTATGCCATTGAACAGGAGCGGAAAAAAATTTCCAGGGCAGAGGAACAGCTGGCCATCCGTGAACTGCTGAAAGGAAGAATAAAAAATCCGGACTGGTACCTGTTGCTCTGCGATTACCTTGACCAGGAAACATTAAAACCGATGCATGTATTCGGGCTGGAGCAGCCTTCGCTCAACCGCGCCGATGTATTTTTGTATGTGCTCTGCGACCTTCCCTTAAAAGAAAAACACTGGAAACTGGCGGTCCGCTACTGGTATGCCCTGCATCCCACTTACCTGCTGATGGACGATCTGCGGGATTACGAAAGGGACAAGGAGCAGGGGGAAGAAAACGTGGTGCTGGAATGGGGAGATGGTGCCGGAGGATTTCAACGCGTCATGGACAGAATACGGACCAACTGCAACGTGCTGAAGGAAGTAAACCCGAGGCTGGCGGAATTCTTTTTAAGTTATGAAGAGGATTTGCTGGAGATTATTCCGAAAACGCTAAAAAAAGTTGACGGCTGACGGTTGACGGTTGACGGACTTTGGGCGCGGATTCGCAAATGATCACGGTCAACAGTCAACGAAGCCATATTGTTCACTAATAATTTCACCAGGATGCCCCTCGATAAATTTGGCATTGCCCAAAGAATTGCGCGCGAACTGCGCGATGGCATGTATGTGAATCTGGGCATAGGCATACCCACGCTGGTGGCCAATTATATTCCGAAGGGCATCAGCATTATGATCCAGTCGGAGAATGGCATGCTGGGTATGGGTCCTTATCCTTCCGAATCCGAACTGGATCCCGACCTGATCAATGCCGGCAAGGAAACAGTGACCCTGCTGCCGGGCGGCGCTTATTTCGACAGTGCCGAGAGTTTCGGAATGATCCGTGCGGGCAAGGTGGACATGACAGTACTGGGGGCCATGGAGGTTTCGGAGCAGGGGGACATTGCCAACTGGAAGATTCCCGGCAAAATGGTGAAGGGTATGGGCGGCGCCATGGATCTGGTTGCCAGTGCGCGGCACATCATCGTCGCCATGCAGCACACCAATCCCAAAGGAGAATCCAAACTGCTTTCCCGATGCAGCCTGCCGCTCACCGGTGTGCGCTGCGTAAAAAGGATTGTAACCGAACTGGCGGTGATCGATATAACCCCGGATGGGTTTTTATTGTTCGAACGCGCTCCCGGAGTGAGCGTTGAAGAAATACGGGCAAAGACTGCCGCCAAGCTGATCGTGAAAGGGGAAATCCCGGAAATGTAAATTCGATTATCTATTTGCCTTTGCAATTTAACCTGAACCTTAACAACCGCCATGACCAGAAAATTTCTATTTATTCTTCTCTTTTCGTTGAGTTTTTTCCGCCATACATCTGCGCAGATATACAAGGATTGTCCTAAACTGTATCCCCTTTTTATCAAAGTTGAGCATCCTGCGCAATTCAATGGTTCCCTCACAGAGTACTTCAGAAGTCATTTGAATGATGATACATATTTCAGATGTATCAAACTGGTGAGAACGGTAATTGATACCAATGGGAAAAGCTGCTGCGCTGAAATTATAAACAATTTCTCTGACCTATCATCGGACAAAATCAGAATTGCAGTGAATAGCATGCCGGGTTGGACGCCTGCAAAGCAAAATGGGTATATCGTCAATTATATTTGCACTATTCAGCTCTATATTTAAGGAACGAAACTCGAAGCTAAAATGCCCGAGATGCCGTGAAAGCTTTGGAAACGTATTTCCCCTTAACCAGGGGTGCCGGGTTTCAAACCTCTTTGCTGCCTTTCGGCAATCATAAAAAAGATCCCGCAGAAAGCAACAGCAATAAAGAAACTGGTCCATTCCGGCTCTACATTGGGTTTGGCGATCAGCCGGGGAAGGTGTAAAAAGATCACCCAGAACAAAAACATGAAACCAAGCAGGACGGAAGCGAGGTATATTTTTACATTGGTAAGGATTCCCAGGAAGGCGGCGACAAAAGCCAGCCCCACAAAATAGCTCCAGAATAACTTGAAAGGAATCCATGCAGTGATCAGGGTGGCAATATAATCCGCGTAAACGAAATGCAGGATGCCGAAGATCAGCAGGGAGATGGCAAAAATAATCCGCCCATACGTATACCAGTGCTGCACTGATCTGTCGGGATCGGAGGTTCTATCGGATATTTTCCCCGCCAATATCAGTGCACCGGACATCAGCGCGGCAATTTCCCCGCCAACGGTCCACTCCCCACCGTTATGCAGGTCCGTAAATAATTTAAACAGGTGGGGGTAAATCATGAAGATCAGGAACAATATTGCGGTGAGCAGGGCAAACCGGATGGCTATTTTGTTGATCATCATTCCGATGCCGGCGCCCACAAATAAGGTACTGATCAGGGCCATCAGAAAAATCCTGCCGGAAAAATTTTCCGGCAGGGGGAATAAGGCAATCAGAAAATTTCCGTTGACAAACTGGATAATGCCAAAAGCCAGGATGGCCATGGCAAACAGATACCGTCCCGATCTGAAGAGTGGTTGCATGTTGGTATGTTAAGGTCTAATCGATCAGGTTGTTCTTCACCGCAAAGAAAACCAGTCCTGCCGTATTCTTTGCACCGAATCTTTCCATGAGCCGGTCCTTGATGGCTTCCACGGTCCGCGGGCTCACCTCCAGCTTCTGCGCGATCTCCTGGGCAGTGAATTCCATGCAGATGTATTTCACCACCTCGCGCTCGCGTTCACTCAGGGTGACTTCCGTATTGAGATTGGGGATCACTTTAGTGCGGGAGTGCGACTTCTTCAACAGAATGCGGTTTACGAAATTATTCAGGTAATAGCCTTTGGACGAAACCTCCATGATGGCTCTTTTGATCTCGGCAGGATCAGCGCTCTTAAGCAGATAACCGTTGGCACCGATCTCCATCATGTGGCTCACGAAACGCTCGTCTTCATACATGGTGAGGGCGATGATGTGGATCTGGGGGTACAGTTTGGCGATTTGTTTGGTGGTTTCTATGCCGTCTTTCAACGGCATCCGGAGATCCATCAGGATCACGTCCGGCAGGGAGACCGGCAGGCCGTCCAGCAGTTCCTGGCCGTTCTCCGCTTCCTGTACGAACTTGATGTTACTATAGGCGCGGAGGGAAAGAATCACCCCCTTCCGGAAAATTTTGTGATCGTCTGCAATGGCAACTTTGATTAATCCCATAGGTATTATAGTCAGTCTTGCAGTTAAATTTACGAATTAATTGGTTCCGATGGATAACCGGTTATCTTCCTCCCGGTTGAGCTCGATGGTAACCTTATAATAGGTTTGCGACATATCCTTTTCAAAGAAGATCTTTCCCTGGAGCACCTTCAGCCGGCTCTGTATATTTTTCAGTCCCAGGCCCACATTGCTTTTACCCAGTTTTTCAAAATCCGCCTGGGTCAGTCCGCGCCCGTCGTGATGCATGCGGATAAAGAACCGCTGTCCGCTGGTATTCTGGGTCAGGTGAATAAAGCTCGCGTTGCTGTGTTTGAGGATATTGTTGATGAGTTCCTGGATGATACGGAAAATGATCAGCTCATTTTCCGGTTTCAGCCTTTCGCGGTAGTCGTGGAAGCGGGAGCTGGCATTCATGCTGCCGGAGCCGCTGATCTTCTGGAACAGGTCATTCACAGCGGATTCCAGTCCGAAATTTTTCAGGGTCGGCGGCATCAGGCTGTGGGAGATATTCCGGATGAGCTGGATGGTATCGTCGATGATTTGTTTGGCATTGTAGATGCTCTGCAGCTGCGTCTGTTTGTCCAGGTTCACAAAATTCTCGTTCAGGTATAGGCGGGCGGTGGCCAGGAGTGGGCCGGCATCGTCGTGCAGGTCGGCGGCAATGCGCTGACGTTCCTCTTCCTGAAGGCGGATGGAGGCATTCAGCAGGGTCTTCTGCTGATCCTGCTCCAGCTGCTGGAGTTGTTGCTGGTAGCGGATCACTTTTCGCTGGTGAAAGCTGATGAACACAATCAGCCCGATAGTCAGGGCCAACATGCCAATGGTGCCAAAAAAGAGCACCATAGATATATTGTTGTCTGGATTTAAAGCTTGCAATAGTACCATGTAGGGCATCAGGGTTTTGTTATTTAATTTTACCGTTCGTCGGAGAAGCGAGTAAAATCAACAGCGGTTTTCTCAGGGGGTGGATTTTTCTTCTGGAACCGGAACAACAGAAAAGCCGCCGCAAAGATCAGGTTGGTCAGTATATTGGAAACGTGGTTAATACCCCAATATTGCTCCATTTCTCTGGCTGTTAAGCGATTGGCAATGATATATAAAAAAAGCGTACTGGCCACATAAAGGAGGAGGGCAATAACGATCAGGAAAACCGGGGAAAACAGATTTACGGGATCTTCCGAGGGCCGCATGGAGATGACGAAGAAGGATAGGGAAAGAAATAACATAATAACTGAACCAATGGCACTTAAAATAGAATTGAAATGATCATCAC
>DASRLM010000623.1:0-4091 GCA_035648455.1 Puia sp.
ATAGAAATACATAGCGGATGCCTTAGCAACTTCAAGGTATTCAGGCTTGTGGAAATACACACTTGCCAGTGCCAACCCGGCAGGGGCAATCGCTCCTGCCGTAGAGTTGAAAATGATGACCTTGCCGGTTACAGGATTCACATACTGACCAAATTGCCCATTCTCTTTCCATGTTTTGACAAATGCCCGCGCAAGCTTTTTGGCGGCTTGTTCCCATTCGTGTTTAATAAGAACATCGCCTCCCTGGGCTTTCAGAAGAAGAAAATGCTTTACCAACCAAAAAAGAACATCGGAATTCTTCCTGACCATCGCAGCATTTGGAATGCTATCCCGGTCACTTAAGAAATTGTCATGATCAAAAAACCCAAAGAAATAGCCGCTCTTGCCCTGCATTTTTGATACTACCAGATTGATATTCTTAAAAACGTGGTCCCGGTGAAGGGAATCTCCCAATGCCAAATGCGGGAAAGTGTTCTGCAGGCCTCCCGCCCATCCCAGCTGAAATATATTGTTGTTACTGGACCGGTAAAAGCTCCCCGTAGAATCTTCGTACCAGCGCTGAGCATCCTCAAAATCGGTCGTAAAATGCGTCACCGCACTAAACGGTACGATGTTGTTTGGATGATTGGGACCGGTAAATGACTTACGCACCGCCATGAACTTTTTCAACAGGGATGGAACACTGCCGGCAGGAAAACTGTAAAGACGAAAATGCAATACAATCTCATCCCCCCCTTTCCAATCAGCACCGCTATCCCCACTGTTTCTGAACCTACCGAAATCAGCGATCCGCTCACGAACGCCCGGAGCACTTATAATAAACCGGGCTTCATTCCTTCCCGCATTCTCTTCCACAAACATGCCTGAATTGCCAAACCGCGTTTTCTGATCGGTCAAAAGTATAAAACCGCGTTGTAGACCCGGTGAGAAAAAGCAAATACCAGGAGTTGATGCATTGCCGGTAAGCAGTTCAATCTTTGATGCTTTTCCGGGCTCGAAAGATAACCGGGGACAGTCTGAGAATAATAGCGATGCATGCTTATTGCCATAATCAGATTTGGGGTATGGCGCCATATAACCACTATTTACCACGCGAAACCGGTTACCATTATACACTGCCGCCGGTATCAGCAAATAATTCTTTTCAGACCATTTATTAAAATCAAAGGCAACCGCCACACCTGCACTGGACAGGCTTCCTTTTTCTAAACTGAAAGTAACCTTCAAATCGGAAGATCCGTCTTCAGCAGTCGCTCCATTTATTACCGCACACTTCCACCGGGAACCGTCAATGTTAAGGTTACCTGTATATAAGCCTGTTTTTCCTGATACATTTACAGCATGCTTTTCTTTAATCTTGTTGCCATCATACTGATATATCTGAAACGACATTTTACCCTGAAGCGAGCGAATTGCCTCATTTAAAAAATTGCCATCTGATCTGTTTTGAGCATGGATTGTACCAACGAAAGATAAGACCAGAAAGAATGAAAAAAAGACCGCCTTCATACTCCAAAATTTTATTGAGTAAATTCCTGATGAAACATTTAATACCCCAGTTGCTCAGGAACTCCCCGAACTGAGAATAAAAAGCTTAAGCTGAACGAAGGATCATTTGAAAAGCCGGCGCCAACGGTTATTTCATTGTCGCCTGATGTCAATAATGGAATGTTAGATATATTGATATCCGAAATTTTATTCCAGTTTTCATCCGTAATATACAGGCCATGGCCATCACAAACTAAAAACTGCCCTGCCTTGATGTCCGCATTTAATTTTAATGACTTTCCATGATTAAGCTGAAGGGTAAGATTGCCTAGGGAAGAGCCTTTAGATCCTTTCGCCTCCATCCTGAATTGCAGCGGTTGCCCCGGGAATGGATTGCTGATATTAAAATGGGTCGAATCCGGATTGTTCATACTCGATACCCGGGCATCCAGGTTTTTAACCGGATATAATTTCCACTTTTTCGGACCGGTCTGTTCCAGGTGAAATCTGTTGGTCAGCACCTGCAAAGCCTGCTTTTGCTCTTTGGTAAACACATTGGCTTCCCTGGCATTTTCCCAGGTTCTGATCGCATTGAATATTCCGGATTTTTCACCGCATTTTTCAACATCCCGCTGACTCAATCCCAGCATATATTGTCCATCCCATCCAATAGCCCTTGCTTCCAGGTTTTCCGCAGTGGCCGAATTCCAGAGCGGAGAAAAATAAAGCAGCCCAAATGAAACATGCAGCAGATTGCTAAAATCCATTTGTCGCACATCCTTTCCCTCAATATTGAATGCATTGGAGACCGGATTAAATAAATTACCCCCCACATCCAAACTGCTTTGATAATGCCAGTTCCCTTCGAAGACCGAGGAGCCTGTATTCCTTATATAATGATTTAGATGCCTGAATAAGGTATCGTAAAACCTTTTGATGGAATATTGCCCCTGGCCCTGATACCAGCAGCTTTCAAGCCCGTCAAAGTCAATATAGTCCATACCTCCGTCATTAAGCAGACTGGCATATGCTATGGCATATTTATCCTGCAAATAAATATCCGGGGCAAACCCATGATAGGCATTGGGCATTAATTTATGAATAGCATCATTTTCATGGTGGGCAGAAACCCGGGTTTTATTCCATCCGCGCCGGGGATTGAGCAAAGTATATGGTTTGGTTGTTGAAACGCCATCATACGAAATCAATTCCTTACCAATTTGTAAAACATTCGTCCGGGTATCCTCCCAGCCGCCGGTCTCCCGGAAAAATGTCCGGTCGGCGATGGTAATTACACTGTCATAAGGACTAACGCCATGCGTGATGACGGTACTTCCCACTTTGCACAAACTATCGTTCGGAACAGGCGTTACGTCGCTGCTATAGGGCTGAATAAATTCGCATAAGGTATGCAGCCCATAGGCGATCCCCGCTTTGTTTGTTATTGCGGTATATTCCTTAATGCTCATAGAGCCGTTGGAAAAATTCACCCTTTTATTATCCCATCTGTTGGCGGGGTTGTAATAATATTCCCCAAGGGCTTCATCCTGAACGGCCTTAAATCCCAGTTGTCGGGCATAGGTTACCAGGCTGTCGTGTACTCCGAACCACGCGATAAACGGTTTGGCTGCCATCGGGCGCTTAACCCATATTCCATCAATGGTCGGGTGTGGTAACCCCTCGGCAAGTTCTATCTTCTCTATTACATCCAGCGTTGCCGGCTCGGGGCAGCCAAAGAATGCGATACCGGATCCCATAAAATCCACATCAATGGGTGTAACATACTGATGGCGGCTTGGCGACATCCGGAATGGTTTAAAATCTATAACCTGAGACATTCTTCTGTCCCGGGCATGCAGAACAATATCGGAGCCATAAGGCCTGAGCATAGCCCCATTGCCCGTCATAAAACGGTAATATTCTTCCGGCTGGGAATAAAAGGCTATATCACTGGTTGCCAAAGAATCGCCACCCGTATTAAATATTTGTCCCTCGTGCAAACCGGGAGGTAGTTTTACCCCGGGTGGCGCATGAATCAGATAATAACTTTGAGGCAAATCTCCGTCGGATGGCGGCCCGCTGCTGGTCGCATTGTCCAATGCCATTATGCCCAGGGAAAATTCATCGTTCCTGACGACAGAAATTATTTCGCCGATGGTTTGAGAGATGGATGTTTTATATGGGCCCCATACAATGTTATCGACCCCGTTCCGGCGGACAAGTGATACCAATTTAAATGCGAAATAAGTTGGCCTTTGCACAACGCTGATGGTTGCAACGGAGCCATTGGAATAACGAAAAGAAATCTGGTGATTGACTGCATTAAACCGGGCAGAGACCGGCAAAATATAGTTCTTGTCCTTATATAAACAAACTAAGGCGGAGGAATCACCGGCCGGGCAATATTCTTTTTTGGTCTTTTTGTCCTTTAAACTAATGATGTATCCGCTGTTGCTCACGCCGATGGTCAGATATTTTGTACTAAACAGATGGGGTTGCGCATCTGCTGAAAGATATAAAAACAAAAAAGGGATATATATCAACCGAAAAAAAGACCTCGCCTCTGATTTCAATAGCATTACGCTGACCTCAACTATTTTCAT
>DASRLM010000624.1:0-2543 GCA_035648455.1 Puia sp.
GTTAAAGGGAAATAGCAATACTCCGGCACTGATGTCGTTGCGGGGCATAGCCAATGTGTATATCGCCTGGCGGAACTGGAAACTTGCTTTCCGGTACGCGGAGCAACTGCTTAGCAGGGCGCGCGCCACCGGCAGCAGGACCTTTATCCGGGACGGCTACGATCTGTACTGGAAAATTTATGATGGAATGGGCAATATAGAAAATGCCTATAAATACCATCTCAGCTACACGGACATACACGATTCCATCGCCAAAGATGTTCAATTGCGGAATATTTCCGTAGGGCTAATGAAAAACTGGCAGATCCAGCAGGAATCAAAAATCGAATTATTAAAAAAAGAAAAGAAGATACAGGCGCAGGAGGCCCAACTGATCTTATACAGCCTCATTGCCATTGTTTGCATCGCCCTGATTATTTTCTGGATCATCATATTAAAACGGAAAAGCGCCGTTATCCGCAGTAAACACCTGGAGGACATTGTAAAACTGCAGACCCTGGAAAGTGAAAAAATTATAACGGCCTTTGAACACAAGGCCGCCGAACTGGAAATGCAGGCGCTCCGCGCCCAGATGAACCCGCATTTTATTTTTAACTCGCTGAATGCGATCAACCGGTTCATTCTTCAAAATAACAAGGAACAGGCCTCCGCTTACCTGACCAAATTTTCCCGTTTGGTCAGAATGATCCTGAATCATTCGCAGGAAAATTTAATTTCCCTGGAAAACGAACTGGAGTCCCTGCAGCTTTACCTGGAATTGGAGACCCTGCGTTTTGACAATCATTTCAGCTTCCACATTACAGTCGGTGAAAACGTGGACCTCGCCTCCCTGCAGATTCCACCCCTAATCATTCAGCCCTTTGCGGAAAATGCCATCTGGCACGGACTGATGCATAAAAAAGGAAAAGGATTCCTCCATATTGAACTCTTAACCTCAGGGGATGTGTTGCATTGCAGAATCATCGATGACGGAGTGGGCAGAAAAAAAGCCACGATACTGAAAAATAATTCGGCAGTTACCTATAAATCCATGGGTATGCGCATTACGGCGGACAGGATATCGAGGATACAGCATAATCAGGATGCGGATGATTTTATCCAGATCAACGACCTTGTTCTGCCCGATGGAAGCCCCGGTGGAACGGAAGTGATACTCAAAATTCCCCTCATCTATGTTTAATGCCATTTTAATTGATGATGAACTGCATGGGCTGGAAACCCTGGGTATTTTATTGAAGGAATATTGCCCCAATGTGAACATCCTTGCCTCCTGCCGGTCAGCAGAAGAGGGGCTGGGAGCCATCGCGCAGCATGAGCCGGATATTCTTTTTCTCGATATTGAAATGCCCGTGATGAATGGGTTTCAGATGCTGGAGCAATTTTCGAAAATCCCCTTTTCCGTTGTTTTCACCACCAGCTACGACCAGTATGCCATTAAGGCCATTCGTTTCAGCGCGCTCGATTATTTACTGAAACCCATCGATCCCACCGAATTGATTGCGGCCATCTACAAAGTGCAGACCCAAAAGCATTTGCCCATGACGGAACAGTTTCAGCTGCTCCTGAATAAAGTGCAGCATCCCAATCATCATTTCTCCAAAATAGCCATTCCCACCGCGGAAGGTTTTGAACTCATCCCCGCCGACCAGGTTATCCGTTGTGAGGCCAATGATAATTACTGTCACCTGTATTTAAAAACCAGGGATAAGATCACGGCTACCCGCACCCTGAAAGAGATGGAAGAACAACTGCTTGACTTTCCCTCATTTGTCAGGGTCCATCATTCCCACCTCGTGAATCTGAATGAGGTGAAAAAATATGTCCGCGGCGAAGGGGGTTACCTGGTCATGACCGATGGCGCCGTTGTGAATGTTTCCCGCAGCCGCAAAACAGAGCTGCTAAAATTCTTCTGAAGGGAAATTTTTCGAAACAAAATCATAGGTTCCGGAACCTATTTCAAATACGGCCCGGTCTCCTTCCATACGCAAAAATTTAACCGCTTCCGAATCCGCTGCTTTCTTTCCGTTTTCCGTGACATCAGCAGCATTTTTCGCCGGAACAGCAATCAGCGCTGCGGTATTGGCCGGAACCGTAATGCGCCAGTCGAAAATATCTTTTTCTGTTTTCCATTCACTACTGATCGGACCGTGTACGGAATGAAAGGATGCTTTCACATGACTGAGTCCTTTCACCGGCACCGGCTTCATCCAAATTTTCTTGAAACCCGTTTCCAGTGAATCACTCTTTATTCCGGCAAGGTCCTCATAAAACCAAACCAGCAGATCGCCCAGCAACATGACGTGGTTACCCGAATTCATCGCCGGATCGGCCGTGTTCCCGTTCCACAATTCCCAGATGGTCGTGGCTCCGTTTTTAACCATATATCCCCAGCTGGGATAAGTGGTGTCTGTAGCGAGGTGCAGGGCTATATCGGAACGCCCGTTTCCGGATAGCGTGCGCATCAGCCACTGCGCACCGATCAGCCCGGTGCTGATGTGACCCTTGAAATCGTTCATTGTTTTATCTACAATATGCTGAAACAC
>DASRLM010000625.1:0-4072 GCA_035648455.1 Puia sp.
GGCATACCCCGCTGGCGTTACCAGGACAAAGGAAATGATATGGTTATCAATGAATATCATCATGCTGTTCCGAATGAAATACCGGAAATAATTTTACAAAGGGATATATCTCTTGACGGAGAAAGATTTGTAGAAGCCGATATTATTTATTACTCCGGCAACAAAACGGCATTTGTTTTATCGTGGAACCATATCCTGATGGATGTGAAAGGGATCGGAATGCTTATTCATCACCTCCATGAGCTGAACAGCGGAAAAGACGATTACCAGATTAAATTACTTTTCCCTGATCAGGAAAAAAAGACCGGTTTGTTCAGTCACATAAAAAATATGTACGCGGTTAAAAAATTTATTGAGGCCTCCTCTAAAGCGCCCATCGCGTCCATTGCCGGAAAAAACAGCCAAAGTACAGCTGCATTTAAAAACAGGATACTCCATTTTACCGCGGATGAAACGAACACAATCGATGCGTATGCCATTCAAAACGGCGCGAGGTTTGGCGGCAACCTGTACTATTTATCCTGTTGTTCTCATGCCGTAAATAATGTTCTACAGCAAAGAAAGAAGGGGGGCGTACTGTGGATTCCGATCCCTTACGATGGCCGTCTGAAAGGATCTCTGGGTCCGGCCATTTCCAATACGATCGCTTTTCTATTTTATCGGGTTCCGGAAAAAGCTTTAACCAGCATAAAAGAAACCGTAACGTGCTTTTCCACCCAAATGACCGAACAGATAAAAGAAAAAATGCCGCGGAAATATGGTTTGCTTCTCAACCTGATGCGACATATTCCGCTCCGGCTGTATTACTTTTTGGTGAGCAGAGGAGGCGAGGGCAGCTTCGCGAGCTTTTTGTATTCCTCTGCCGGAGAAACATTCAATGGTTTAAAAACCCTGTTTGGCGAAACCGTCAGCACGCTCACCATTTTCCCTTCGTCCACATTTCCGCCCGGATTAACTTTTTCGTTCCAGAAACACCGGGAAGCATTAAATATCAATATCGCCTATTCCCCGGATATTGCCGATAACTTTGAACTAAATAAAATTGAGCTGGATCTGAAAAATTTTCTATTGGGAATAAACGAATGAAGGAATTAACTCATACCGATGTAGTTGTATTGGGAGGGGGCGCTTCCGGGATAGCCGCTGCAGTGGCGGCGGCAAAATCCGGGTTACGGGTAGCGCTGATAGAAAGAAACCCATTTTTAGGGGGGGTGGCGACCGCTGCGGAAGTAGGTACGATTTGCGGCCTGTATAAGTTCAGTAAAAAAGAATCATCAGAGTACATCGTGGGCCGGTTCGCAAAAGATTTTGCCGAACGCTTAAAAATAAAATCCGGAACAGAACCATTATTTAATTCCTCCGGTCTGCATTACCTTCCTTACCATATTGAGGCCTTCAAAAAAATCTGTACCGATTTGTTGGATGAACATAAAGTAAAGCGATTTCTCAATACTGAACTGCACAGTCTAAACCGGTCCGATACAAAAATTGAATCTGTTTCTATTAATACAGAGGGCGAATCCATCCGGTTTCCCATACGCTCCGTCATTGATTGTTCGGGTGATGGCCTCCTGAGCCAACTGGCTGATCTCCCCCTGATTGAAAGTGAGCATTACCAGGCTGCCGCACAGGTGTTCACTTTACAAAACCTGAACGAAACCAATGAGGCCATATTGGGATTTGTTTTAATGAAGGAGCTGCATTCCGCCATTAAAGAAAAAAAATTAGCTCACTATTTTGACCGGGTTTATGTGATTCCGGGATCTCTAGTAGACAATTGTGTGAGCATTAAAATTGGCATTCCATTAAATGTCACGCATACTCCCGAAAACCTGCCCGAACTAAAAAGGGTTGCTTATTCCTTTATTCATGAATTAACAGCGTATCTGATTCAATATGTACCTGTTTTTAAAAAAGCGAGCCTGTTGCATATAGCCCCACAGGTTGGCATACGTGTCGGATTACGCACGGCAGGAAAATACATCTTAACCGAAGAAGATGTGTTGCAATGTAAAAAATTTGAGGACGCCATAGCCAATGTTTCCTGGCCCATTGAAGAATGGGAACAGGACCGGCGGGTTAAAATGCGTTATTTAAAAGAAGATGATTTTTACCAGATCCCGGCCAGGTGTTTACAATCCAATACCATTGACAACCTGTTTACCGCCGGCAAGTGTATATCGGCAACAGACTCCGCCATTGCCAGCGCCCGGGTGATGGGGATTTGTTTACAAACCGGCTATGCCGCAGGTTGTATGGCAGCCGCAAACGCATTTAATTTTCCCCCGGCGGATACCATTAAAGAGATACAGGAGCAGGAGCTTTGAGCAATTCCCTTACTCTTTATTAACTTCGCCCCATGGGTGATTTCCCCGCTTTTGAGATTTTAAAAGAAGCCTCCGTCAACTGGCCTGAAAAGGCAGCTGTTTATGATAATTATGGCAGAATTACTTTTGGACAATTGTATGCCGAGGCAGAAGAACTGCGTTTAAAACTGAAGGAGCTTGGAATTAAGCAGGGCATGGCAGTTGGCCTGAAAGCCTGCAATGGACGCAATTTCATTACCGGTCTTTTTGCAGTTGTCGGCTGCGGCGCAACGGTAATGCCTGTCTATCATCAGCTGAAAAAACCGGAGATTGATACTAT
Source organism: Puia sp. (assembly GCA_035648455.1). GTDB lineage: Bacteria > Bacteroidota > Bacteroidia > Chitinophagales > Chitinophagaceae > Puia. Next base: position 2,647 of record DASRLM010000625.1, read on the forward strand.
CCTACAGGAAACAAGACTGCACGCCCTGCTGGATGATAAAAGCGGTCCCACCTATTTTGAAAATAGCGACGCGATCATCTCTATGAAGGCCGGCTTGTTTCATTTCAACATTATTGAAGCCAATCAGGGATTGCTCTTTGCACCGCATGTAAAAATGCCTGCTTTTATGCGCTTTACATCCGGCACCACTGGAAAATCGAAAGGAGTCGTTATTTCTCATCAGTCTGCCATAGAAAGAATTGTAGCAGCGAATAAAGGATTGGGCCTGGATTCGGGGGATATTGTGATTTGGGTGCTCCCGATGGCTTATCACTTCCTGGTTTCAATTGTTTTGTATATAAAATATGGGGTTGCAATAGCCATCGCCAAAGATTTCCTTGCGAAAAACATCATTCAGCTGACCAATCAGTACAGCGGGACATTATTATACGCTTCCCCCCTTCAGATACGCTTGTTAGCCAATGATGCCGGCACAGCAGAAATGCCCTCCTTAAAAAAAATAATTTCCACCTCGGCAGGTATTTCCCTGGATGTTTGCCTGGCTTTTAAGAAGCGGTTCAATAAGGATGTTAGCCAGGCATACGGTATTATTGAAATTGGTTTGCCCATAATCAATTCCATTCAATCGGCGGAACATCCCGATGCCGTTGGCTACGCGTTGCCAGACTTTGACATTGCCATACTGGATGATCAAAATAACCCTTTGCCCCCAGGCACCATTGGCCATCTGGGGATCAAGGGTCCGGGCATGTTTGACGCGTATCTTCTGCCCGCACAGGTGCGTGACGAAGTTTTAATAAACGGGTATTTTTTAACCGCTGATTATGCGTCAAAGGCCGCGGATGGCCTTGTAAAAATTGAAGGCCGGGCAAAATCGGTCATCAATGTGTCCGGCATAAAAATTTTCCCGGAAGAAATTGAATCGGTATTGGAAACCATTCCGGAAATCAAACTGGCCCGTGTCAGCAGCAATTCCCATAATTTACTTGGGCAGATCATAGAAGCCGAGGTCGTTTTACAGGAAGGAGCTACCATTGACATTGCCAATGTGCTTACCTATTGCCGGCAACGATTATCCAATTTCAAGGCACCCCAACGTTTAAAGATCGTAAGCACACTGCCAATTACCAAAACCGGCAAGCTGCGAAGGGATTAAGCCTTTCTGTTCAATCCTCTTTCATACAGGCAAACAACCATCATGGTCAGCAACAGCCCATAGAAAACGTCTTCGAAAGGAATGGTATATATCCTGATTCCCAGGTTCTCCGCATCGTTATAAATGACCACCGGAATAGCGGTAAGTAAGCCGTTTACAATCAGGAAGGGGATTAAGATTATGGCGTAAGAGACCAAAAAATAGATCGCATCAAAAGTTTTAAAATATTTTCTGAATACATAAACAATAATAATAAAAAGTGACGTAAAC
>DASRLM010000626.1:0-2347 GCA_035648455.1 Puia sp.
AGGGGGAAGCCTTATTTTTAAGGGGATTTGCCTATTATTACCTCTGGAATTTTTACGGTACTTCTCCCCTGGACACGGTGAGGGTTACGAGTTCCAGCCAGTTCACCCCGCCGGGTACAACCGGAACCCAACTGCTCGACCAGGCCATAACTGATTTTACGGATGCCGCTGCCCTGTTGCCGGTAAGCTGGGATGATGCAAACAGAGGACGGGTAACCAAGAACGCTGCTTATGGCATGCTGGGAAAATCGCTCGTATTCAGAGCCGCTTTTACGAATACGACCACGGACTATGCTACCGCCATGTCCGCATTCAATAACATTTCCGGGGTGCAGCTCACCGCTCTGTTTGATGATAATTTTGCCTTCGATACTGAAAACAACAGCGAATCCTTATTTGAATTCCAGGCATCACAGGCATTTGGTCTCGACAATGTGTGGCTGCCCAATGATTTTGACAATGCGGTGGGGAACATATCCGTGTATTGGGGTTTTTATGGGGGACCTGCGGCTGTAAACTACGGACAGGCCAGATTTGTAGGCACGGCTAAACTGGCAGCTGCTTTTGATCCGGACGATCCACGCCGGGCGATTACTTTAGATAGCGCCGATGACATCTCAAAATACATTACGAGGGATAAACTGGACCAGGTGGCCACGGGTTCTGTAAATAATTACCGTCTTTTGCGCTATGCTGATGTTTTATTACTTATGGCCGAAGCCACCCTGCAGTCAGGTGGTTCCACCGGAGACGCCATCGGATATATCAACCAGGTGAGAAAGAGAGCGAGGGATATGGTACCGGCAGGTGTTGTTCCCGCAGACTATTCCACCACGGAAACGGATAAAGCAACGATCATGAACTGGATAATGAATGAGCGCCTGATTGAACTCGCGGGAGAAGGACAGCGCTGGTTTGACCTGAGACGATGGGATAAAGAAGGGATCATAACCCTGGACAACACCTATTTCAGCTCGATCGTCAACGATAAAATGTCATTTCAGCCGAAACATATATTCTTCCCTATTCCCAACAGTGAGATAGATGTTAATCCCAATGTAAAGCAGAACGATGGGTATTGATTTAAGATCATTTTTTCATTTTCGCAGACAGTCAGGTGATTTACCCTGGGTGAATCTGAAAGGCTACTTTTTTTGTATTTACCGGATGAAATATATTTGCCTGCTCTTTTTTGCCGGTTGTTTATTGATTCCTGTCATGGCTTGCAAAAAAAGCAAGAAGACCCCCGTCCCGACGGGAATCGGCCAGGATACAGTGGTTGAAATTATAGTAATTGATACCGGTAAAACCTTTCAAACCATGGAAGGCTTTGGCGGATTCGGTGCCCAGGATGTTTACTGGGGTGCGGGACCGTTTACCAGTCCCCGTTTTGTAGATGATCTCATCAACGACCTGGGTTTAACCATTCTCCGGGATAATCTTCCGCTTGATTTCGAAATTACAAATGACAACAACGATCCCGATATTACCGATCTAAGCAAGTATCATGTAAATGGCCAAACAACCGGTTATGGCCAGCCCCTGAGCACGCATATTCAGTATTTAAAAGATATGAAGGCTGCTGGTCTGCGTAAACTAATCACCTCCATCTGGAGTCCCATGCCCTGGATGAAAAACAACAATAGCCTTACCAATGGGACTAGCCAGAATGCGGCACCTTCTTATAACTCAAATCCCACGACCGCAGATAACCAGTTGCGGACAGATATGTATGATGAATTTGCCGAAATGTGCGTTGCGTATGTAAAAATCATAAAACAGCAGGCTGATATGGATGTATATGCCTTAAGCATACAGAATGAGCCGCGGTTTTCACAGTCGTACGAGTCCTGTGTGTACAACGGAGAGGCGTTGAGGGATTTATTAAAAGTTGTGGGGAGCAGGTTTAAAAAAGAAGGTATTACGACAAAATTATTCCTGCCTGAAGATGTGGGATATCTTGAAGGTGTTCAGGAAATGATTAAGCCCTCGCTCGATGACGAGGGGGCCAGGCAGTATGTTGATATTGTTGCGGTGCATGGTTATGCGCTGGATGGCGTAACGGCTGCTTCACCGGATGCACAAACCTGGCAAACCATGTACAGTTGGGGCGCCGCCTATGGCAAGCCATTGTGGATGACGGAAACATCGGGATTTTCAGATGATTTTAACGGCGCGATGGCCCTGGCGAAAGCCATGCTCACAGCCATTAAATTCGGGAATGTATCGGCCTGGCTTTTTTGGCAGTTGAGTCAGTCCACAACCGATGAGTTTTCTTTAATGAACACGGCCGGCGCGAAAAGTAAAAGATATTATGCCTCGAAGAATTTTTATAAATATATACGAC
>DASRLM010000627.1:0-7440 GCA_035648455.1 Puia sp.
GATACAATAGATGATAGCGGCCAGAAAAGCAAAACTGAAGTATATTTTAAAGACCGCCTTTTTGAACATTTGATTCGCTGATAGTAAACCATCTTCTAAAAAATCGTTCCCACCATATTTGCCTGGTATCCGGGATCCTACTGGTCATGAAAAGACCATGTAGGCATATTATCTCTACATAAGCCCGGGAACGGTATTTGCAGATCTTTTGATAGTGACGCCTCCTTCGCTTACAAGGCATACCTTTGCCATCTAAGAACTCACCATGCTCCTGGGTAAAAACCTGATATTAGCCACAAAACCGTTTGCGGAGGAAATAAGAACCAGAAGCTGGTTCTATACTATTTCTACACTTTCTTTATTGATATTGGCCCTTGGAGGCGCTTTGTTAATACCCGTTATGCTGTTAAAATTATCCTGTAGTGTTTTTGCAGGCTTGTTATTAATTCGGATGTTCATCATTTATCATGATCACCAGCATCATACTATTTTAACCAAATCTGCTGCTGCCGATGTTATCATGACTATTTTTGGAATGTACATGCTTTCTCCCACCAGTATCTGGAAAAGATCGCATGATCATCATCACAATCACAATTCTAAATTATTCAGTGCAAGTATTGGATCGTATCCGATTGTTACAAAAAATAAATACCTGGAAATGACTCCGGCTCAGAAATTTACCTATCTCGCCATACGACACCCGGTAACGATTGTGCTGGGATATATCTCTATGTTTATTGTTGGTATGTGTCTCCGCTCATTTATCAGTAATCCGCGGAAACACTATGATTCGGTCATAGCTTTAATATTGCATTTTACGGTAGCCGTGCTTTTATTTGTATTTATGGGGTGGCAGGCATGGTTCTTTGTGTTCTTTTTACCCTTTTTTATTGCTTTTGCGATTGGCGCCTATTTGTTTTATGCACAGCACAATTTTCCGGGGGTTGAATTTTATGAAAATAAAAACTGGGTTTATGAAAAGGCGGCATTGGAATCCTCCAGTTTTATCAAAATGAATCCAGCAATGGAATGGTTTACCGGAAATATCGGCTATCATCATATTCATCACCTGAATTCAAAGGTTCCTTTCTACCGGTTGCCGGAAGTCATGAAACATTTTGTTGAACTGCAAAACTGTAAAACGACTTCGCTGAAACTAAAAGCGATTTGTGCCTGCTTTAAATTAAAAGTATGGGACCAGGAAAATAACCGGATGATTGGAGTAAAAGGTCTTAAGAGACCTGTGTGCATCGCATGATGTTAACCTACACTAAACAAAAACTGATATGATGCAATTTACTGCTACCCAAATTGCCGGACTACTCCATGGTCAGATAGAAGGAGATGCGCATGTTACCGTTACTAAATTATCGAAAATTGAAGAAGGGGTTGAGGGTTCTATTTCGTTTTTGGCCAACCCGCTGTACACGCAATACCTGTATGGCACCCAGGCATCCGTAGTTATAATTAATAAGGATTTCGTTTTAACAGCTCCGGTTACTGCCACCCTGATAAGGGTAGAAAGCGCAGAAAATGCGTTCGCTCAATTGCTGGAGATGTACAACGAGGTAAAACTCAATAAAAAAGGAATCTCCAAATTGTCTTTTATTGCCGACAGCGCCGTTGTGGGAAGCGATATTTATGCAGGCGAATTTTCGTTTGTAGGCGAAAATACCAACATAGGTAACCAGGTAAAAATATATCCTCAGGTTTATATCGGTGATAATGTGGTGATTGGCGACAATACCACGCTTTTTGCGGGTGTAAAAATTTATTCTGAAACCAATATTGGAAAAAACTGTGTCATTCATTCGGGGACGGTGATAGGCAGCGACGGCTTTAGGTTTAATCCAGGGAACGACCATAAAAAAGTGGCACAGATCGGGAACGTAGTCATTGAGGATGATGTGGAAATTGGCGCCAATTGCGCTATTGACAGGGCAACACTGGGCTCAACCATCCTGCGTAAAGGAGTAAAATTTGACAACCTGATACATATTGCCCATAACGTTGACATTGGACAAAACACCTACTTCGCCGCGCATGGTGTAGTGGCTGGTTCTACCAAGATTGGTAAAAATTGCATGTTCAGCGGTCAGGTAGGAATTGTAGGGCATTTAACCATCGCTGATAATACGGTCATTACCGCACAATCGGGTATTTCAAAAAGTATCTCCAAAAGCGGTGAAGTATATATGGGCTCTCCTGCATTTGATGCCAACAAATACCGGAAAGCGTATGTTCATTTCCGTAATCTTGATTCACTGGTACAAAGGGTGGATAAAATCGAAAAGCGGCAAAAAGAAGAGGGCCCCGGGGAAAGTTAGCCGGGTTAATATATCAAAATCCCCACTCCCGGGATGGCCACTACATTGACCGTGGATCGGCGGCAATTAAATTTCTAATGACTAATGAGAACATGGGTATTGAGTAGCCTGATTTTAACAATGGCTTTTTGCTGTCCACAAACACCGGGTGAAAACTTTTGTGGTTTAGAAAATTCCGCTTTCCGGGCAGGGGAGCGTGTTACCTATAAAATTTACTACACGCTGGCCGGCATTTATATCGAGGCCGGTGAGGTTAGTTTTTCGTGCGTGGCCGAACCGTTTAATGGCAAACCCGTATATCATATCATCGCCGAAGGGAAGACCCTTCCCTTTTATGACAACTTCTATAAAGTTCGCGACAAATATGAATCCTATATAGATACCTCCAGTCTTCAGCCTTATAAGTTTGTACGCGCCGTCAATGAGGGTGGTTATAAAAAGTATGAGAGCGTGAGTTTTAATAAGGCGGCCAGCACCGCCATAACGGGCGATGGCGTATATAAAGTTCCGGGTTGCATCCAGGATGTGCTGAGTGCCATGTATTATGCCCGCAATCTGAATTATGACAAGATGCGACCGGGTGATAAAATAAGGTTTTCTATTTTCCTGGATAACCAGATATTCCCTTCCTATATCCGCTACCTGGGAAAGGAAGAATTAAAGACAAAATACGGGAGGTTTCATACTATTAAATTCAAGCCCTTACTCATCAAAGGCACTCTTTTTGAAGCGGGGGAGAAAATGACGGTATGGGTGAGCGATGATTCCAACCACATCCCTTTGCGCGTGGAAAGCCCGATCACCGTGGGGAGTGTAAAAGCAGATATGGCGGACTTTCGTAACCGGCGCAGCTCGCTGAGTGCTCAAATCAACAACCGGTGATTTATTAATACAGCATCACATTCTGGAAGGGTATGCCATGATAACCATAGCTTTAAGTCGGGATCGTTATTTTACATCGTAAAAAGCCCTATGACGTGCCAATGCTGTATATTATCTTTAGCCCAATACGATACAGCTCTCCGTACAAATTGAAAAACCCGAACGCCCGTACCCCCGGAAAGCATGCCGTATAGATCCCTCCAATATTCCTGTTTCTAATACTTTTCACCGATAATCCAAACCTCAGGGTCGGCATTGTTTTACTTTAAAATTAAAACGATGTTGAAAACTCAATTTGCAAAGACATTTTATCTTTGTAACTCATTTTTACTGGTTACCACCTCTTTTACCGTTGACCCAATCTCTTCCCATACGGTTTCTTTCCCGAAAGAAAAAGACGGCCCCGAAACGGTTTTATACAGAACGAGCTGTAATGCCGTCAGCAATATGCCGGATTTTTATCCGGTAAATAAGTCTGCCCTTTTCATTTCACATGAACCACAAATAAAATTGAACAAAAAGGGAGCTCTATTTGTAAAAAAATATATTAAAAATAGTGTCGAATGTCTTATCAGTGTTAAAAAACGAAGCCTGATTCCTTTTAACATTATCGATTCGGTTTTTAACCGGTATGATCTGCCTGTCGAATTAAAATATCTGGCCGTGATAGAATCAGAATTGAAGCCGGCGGCGCTCAGCCGGGTAGGAGCCAGAGGTCCCTGGCAGTTAATGCCCGGCACAGCGCAGGATTTAGGTTTGAAAATCACCCGTCAATGTGATGAACGCATTAACTATTATAAAAGCACTGGCGCCGCAGCGAAATATCTGAGGGATTTGTATGCACAATTTGGTGATTGGCTTTTAGTATTGGCGGCTTATAATGCGGGACCTAAACCTGTTTATGCGGCTATCCGGGAATCCGGCAGCAAAAACTTCTGGGTTCTTCAAAATTATCTTCCCGCTGAAAGCAGGGACCACATTAAAAAGTTCATTGCCACCCATTATTATTTTGAGGGTCGCGGGAGCGAAACCACTTTAACCAGGTCAGAAAATAGGGAATACAAAAAAACGAAAAATGCGTTTGCTTTTTCCCGCGCTGTTTCTCATTATAATAAATCCGAAAAAGATAAGTTGGAGAATACATATACGGACAGGGAAAGAGAGGATTTAGTGGTTCTTTGCGGCATGAAGCAGAAGGCTGGATCTGGCAACGACGAACCGGATAAGATCCCTCAGAAAAATCAACAGGTTGTCAGACAGTTTGAGACATCTAAAGAGAAATTTAACAGACTGATGAAAGTATCAGCGGAATCCCTGAAAAGATCCGGAAAATTGATCTAGAATATAGGATCAGTAATGACATGTATGTTTATAAGATAAGGCTACATTTGGGGACTCAAACAACTCATGATATTAAAGATTAATATCCGTTTTACCTGGTTTCTCCAGATCGTCATTTTATTTTTTATATCCAATGACGCCTCGGCCCAGCAAAAAGATTCCTCTTTTATATGGCCCGATGGAAACCGGGTGGCCATCAGCCTTACCTTCGATGATGCCAGGTTGAGCCAGGTTGATTCAGGAATATCATTACTCGATCAATACGGTGTAAAAGCTACTTTTTATGTTGTTCCATCCAGGGTGAAGCTGCGTCTCGAAGGTTGGAGAAAGGCTGTTTTGAATAAACATGAAATAGGAAATCATTCCCTTGTTCATCCTTGTACCGGAAATTTTGCCTGGTCCAGGGGAAGTGCATTGGAGGATTACTCCTTGAAGAGAATGAAAAAGGAATTAATTTCAGCAAATGACAGCATTGAAGAGCTATTGGGCGTGATACCGACCAGTTTTGCATACCCGTGCGGTGAGGCTTTTGTGGGCCGTGGTACGGCTACGAAAAGTTATGTTCCTTTGGTTGCTGAATTATTTTTTACCGGCCGGGGCTGGTTGGACGAGGGGCCAAATGACCCCGCATTCTGTGATTTTGCCCAACTGACAGGTATGGAAATGGATGGGAAGGATTTTAATCAGATATTGCTTATCATCAGCCAGGCCAGAGAGCACGGAAGCTGGATTGTATTGGCGGGACATGAAATGGGTGAAGGCGGCCAACAAACAACCCGTCTGAAGATGTTGAATCAGTTATTAGCATATGCAAAAAATCCGGAAAATAAAATTTGGATTGCCCCCGTACATACCGTTGCTTCCTACATTAAGGAACAAAGAAGATAGTTGTTGATTTTCATTTTCAGTACTGCGTTAACCCACCGTGCATTCAGCCCTAAAACGCCAGTGGTCGTGGCCCACGGTTGGTGATGGGGCTCGTCATTTCAGTCGGGAAGGTAAGCGCCTTTATCCAGCCATTGTTTAAATTGTTTGGCAAATTCAGCATGGCTCAGCGGCGGGAGGGTCAGACCCTGCGCCGGATGCCAGCCGGCAGCAACCAGCGTATCATTTGTTACATGGTCAATCAGCGCGGCTTTGTTTTTTCCGCCGTTTTCTTTTGAGTTTAACAACTGGGCGGCAAGTTGCCGGGGTGTTTTTCCCTGAAAAACCATTTTGGTGCTTTCGGGTGGCAATTGCCATTTTGGATTTCCAGGCGGCATACCTGGTCCGGGGGTATTTTTCGGTTGATGACAGTTGCTGCATTTCAGGGCATACATGCCCTTTCCATCCTGCCCGCGCAATACACCCTGCGTATGAATATGACTGTCTTCGCCCTGCAGCGGCGCATTTCCGGACGGGTGACAGTTCATACAACGGGGGCTCATCAGGACTTTATAAGCCTGAAGGAAGGATTTTTTTGAAACGACGCTGTCAGGTACTTTGTCCGGATTATTATTTTCAAAACGGGGATAAACGTTTTTACGCTTTTCCTCTGGAGGCCGCATGAAGGAAGAACCGAATGCAATGAAAACGCCCATCGACACCAGAATCCCCAGCCACTTTTTCCTGTTGATCATGGAGGCTCAGACTTTATTGATGTTGAAGGGAAGTTTGCGGATGCGCTTACCCGTGGCGGCAAAGATGGCGTTGGCGAGCGCGGGTGCAAAAGGAGGGATGCCGGGCTCGCCGACTCCTCTAATCGTGGGTCCGCCATCGGCAATGATGTGCACCTGCACCTCAGGGATCTCATTGATGCGGACGAGCGGATAATTATGAAAATTAGTCTGACGGGTTTGCCCGTTCTTAAATGTGATGGCGCTTTTAATCGCAGCGGTCAGCGCCATGGTGGCGGCGCCTTCTACCTGTAAGGCCACCATATCCGGATTGACTACGGTGCCTAAATCGATCACCATAAAAATCTTTTCGAGGCGGACATGGCTATTATCCTGACTGGAGACTTCCACGACGTATCCCGAGAGACCCGCGAAAAATTCATACTGCGCAACACCTCTTCCCCAACCGGCGGGGAGGGGTTTGTCCCATCCGGATACTTCCCTTAACTTCAGCAGCAGCTTTTTTGTATCGGAGTCTTTGGTGAGCAGCGTCTCCAGCCGGTATAACAGGGGATCTTTCCCGGCTTTCACGGCCATTTCATCGATAAAACATTCATGGGCAAACGCCACGGTGGAACTGGTTACCGAGCGCCACCAGCCGAGTGGAATATGCAATTGGGAAAAGATATATTCATTCCGCATATTGGGCAGTTCATACGCCTGGCTGCTAATGCCCTCGGTCATGGATTCACTTTCTCCGCTATTGTCCTTTTTATCTTCCAGGGTCGAATGTATGGATGGGCCAATCACTTTGTGCTGGAAGGCAAGTGGTTTTCCGTCAGCCGATAATCCTGCTTTCATCGCGGAAAAAGTGGGTGGACGAAAAGGCCCGAGTTGGGTATCTTCTTCCCGGGTCCAGATCATCTTTACCGGCTTATCCAGCTGACGGGCAATGCTGGCCGCTTCCACCGCAAAATCGTTGAATAGCCGCCTGCCGAAACTGCCACCGCAAAAAAGAATATTTACCTTAATGTTTTCGCGCGGAATGTGCAGATTTTCCGAGACTTCATCTTTTACAGAATCCGCGCCCTGCGTGGAAACCCATATTTCCACCTGGTCTTTGCCTGTCCATTGCGCGGTGCAATTTTGTGGCTCCATGGGTGAATGGGACAGCATGGGTAATTCATAAAAGGCCCTCAGCTGAACAGGTGCCGCTTGAAATGCCGTTTCAAAATTGCCCTCATTGTGTACCACCTGTCCCGGCAGCTCGGCCATATCGCGGAGGGATTGCT